>JAEDML010000098.1 GCA_016303035.1 Clostridiaceae bacterium
CATTTAATTTTTTTCTTTTCCATGATAAACTCCAATCTGCGGATTATGATATATTTGTTTTCAGCCTATAATTGCCTTTTGCAGTTCGGCAAGGTCAAGGGAGTTTAAATCGCCGTCGCCGTTAATATCAAAACTGCCTGCGGTTTCATCGCCTATAATACCGCATATGCGTTTTTTCAGTCTTACCAGATCCAAAATATCAATAACACCGTCGCCATTTACATCGGGAACTTGGGATTTAACTGTAAGAGATGCGTCTGAAATATGGTATTCGCAGTCCGCTGTTCCGACATAACAGCAATCACTGATATTAAAATTGCCGATACCTGCGGATACAGCCTTAAATTTTAAGGTGTATGAGAGTGCAGTCTTACCGTCCAGCGCCGTTACAAATTTAATACTTCCGTTACTTCCGGCTACAGATTCGCCATAGGGAATAAACTCAAATATATCGCTGTCATATAACAGCAAAAATTCTGCGGCGTATGCAGGCTCGTCAAAGGACAAATTTACCGTTAAGGTAAATTCTTCACCGATTCTGATATCGCTTGACGAAATATTTAAAACAGACGCACTTGCTCTGCAAAAAATTTGCAACGATAGCGAGAGTATTATTATAATTGAAATTAAGGAAAAAACAGACTTTTTCAATTTTCCAGCTCCGAAAATTTTATAAATAGATTATACGATTTTTAGGTGTTTATGTCAACCGAAATATGTCGTTTTAAGAAGGCAATAAAAATTTAAAATCCCCTAAACCGTGATTTTCAGGGTTTAGGGGCAGGAATAATTACATCGGTTTAAGGCTTAATTTTTCTTGCTTCAATGTAAAAACGCTTATCGGAAGCATGACCCATTGAAAAGGTTTTTTTAGGCAATGAGCCGTCCTGTTTAATTGCGTCAAACAATTCATCCTTATGCATACCGTCAAATATAAAGCCTACCGTTTTAGGATTTTTTGCAAGCTCTGCCGTGACATCCGCTCCGTGGATATAGTCAATTTTTATATTGCCGTTTTCCAAAGCGTATTTATCAAGAAAGTCCTGCAGCGTTCCTACGCATAGCTTTGAAGTCGGCTTTACCGAAACCGTGCGGGTATTTTCACCGAAAACACATTGAAATTTTTGCGCGTCCGCTCCGAAATATTCGCCGCCGCAGTATTTAACAAAGCTGTCAATTAAGGCTTCGGGCACGCAGCCGAATACCGTGCGGTAAATCGGCTCAAAAACGAGTGATTCATCGTGTATATTGACAATTTCTACAAGTGCATAACGGTTAAGCGGATTGGGATTAAGCTTATAACATTCCTTCGCACAGGCAAGCGAATGATTACCGTCACCCACGGCAAACAGCAGTCCGTCTGCATCGGTGTCAATCAGTTTTAAAACTGCATTCTGTATCTGCAAAGCCGCCTCCTTATTTACGGCATAGCCGCATATTCGTCCGCTATTCTTACAAAGTTCAAAGTCGTAAAGCTTTTCAAAATCGTTTTTAAGCACTGAAAGCGGTTCGATTACGGTTTTCTTTTTATCATCGGCAAGCAACATAACATGGGGAAGCTCCAAAGGGGCATCCTTTCTTATTTTTACGCGGGGAGGAATGCGTTCGAGTACCGTTGCCTCTGTCGCACGTATAAGCGAGCGGCTGTGCTTGGTGTAATCGTAATCTTCAAGGTCAATAAGACCTACAATTCCGCGGCGTATTTTTCCGCCCGTAATTTCACGCTCAACATAAATAAATGTGTTATTGTATGTATTAAAAACACCGCTTTGCAGATATTCCTGCATTGTTTTGTTAATTGCGGAAATTTTTTTATCGTCATCAGCGCCCAGACGCGCTTCGGGCAATATTATATTGAGTGACGACGGTGTGGCTCCTATATTATTCTCAAGCTCGTCCCAATATTCGGGCTGTGAGGTATACTGATCACACGCAACAACCGCCCATTTTTCAAAATCTTTTTTAGGCAGCAGAACATCGGCAGGGTAAAAATGGTTTTCGTTTTTCAATTTAAATCACTTACCTTTAAAAATCTCAGGCGGCTGTTCTCATAATGCGGAACAGCCGCCGTAAGCTTTAAAATTTATTTATAAAATGAAAATTCAATTGAGGTTATAGAATCGTCGGTCGGGTCTACATAAACGGTTATACCGTTGCGACGGTCATCCCTTGAAATAAAGTAATCAAGATAATACTGATTTTCAGAAACCGCATAAAAATGGGAAGGGGAGCCGAGTGTATCGGTAATATCGGTTATTGCCATACTGTTGGTAATGCCGTTAATGTTGAAATCGCCGTACTCGCTCGAAGGATTATAAATATTGTTGTTTTCAATTCTGAATTTTACAATGTTGCATTTACTGAGCTTTAAAGAGGACTTAGAAGAATTGTAGAAAAACGCGGTAATTTTAACGCCGTTCTCATTTATAAATTCGGTTTCACAGGTTTCGCCGGCAAGAATCATAGAGTCGGTATCATACTGACTGTTTTCTAAAAAGCTCCAGCCCTTTTTTGTTATGCTTTTATATGTTGTAGGTACTGTTAGCTCGCTTCCGTCATAGGAAACATTGAATTTGAATTTTTTGCCGAGATAAATATCCGCGTAATTCTCTTCGTCATAAAGACTTATGTCTACATAATTCGGCATTATCGTATCGGCGGACATAATGTTAGGATAACTGTAATCAGAAGCAATTTCGGTTTTGGAATTATCGGGCTCACTGCTTTCAACGCCGTACAGCTTGTCAACCGGACTGCATGCCGACATAGCAAAAGCCAATATAACTGCTGTAATCGCAGAATATATTTTTAAAAGTCTTTTCATGTCGGACACCTCGCATTTTTCTCGTTAATAATATTGTATTCGCCGTCGGGTTAAAAGTCAATAAGGATTTAACGGTGTCGTGCGGTTTTGTGCAGTTTTATCAGTGCGAATATATAAATTCATACACATTTTCGGTAACACCGCGGGTATCGAAAAAATAACTGAAGCCGTGGTCGGCATTTTCGACTAAAAAAAGCTGTTTTTCGCATTCTGCCGCGTCAAAATTTTCACGGCTCATCTCCATCGGAACAAAATTATCCTTGGTACCGTGAAACATAATTATCGGGGTTTTGGATTTTGCAAGTGCGTCGGTTGTAGAAATTCCTTTAATACTGAAACGGCCGAAAATTCTGCAGAAAAAATCCATAATAGGTAATACGATAAATCCCGAAATGTGAAAAGCCTGTCGCGATACCTTTTTTATTATTGCAATGGGGGAAGTAAATCCGCAGTCGGCAATAATTCCTTTGACATTTTTCGGCAGATTAAGCCCTGCCGAAAGTAAAACCGTCGTAGCGCCCATTGACATTCCGCCGAGAAAAATATCGGTATCGTTACCGTAGTTATTTAATACGAAATCAACCCAAGTGAGTGCGTCGTATCGCTCTTTAACTCCAAATGTGATAATTCTGCCCTCGCTTTTTCCGTGGCTGCGCTGGTCAACAAGCAGAACATTTAATCCCATCGAGCAGTACATTTTTACCGCACAGGAAAAATCACGCTTTGCAGAGGAACGGTAGCCGTGAAAAAGTATAATAGTACGCTTTGAATCCTTGACGGGAAAATACCTTGCCGCGAGCTTTAACCCGTCAAAGCTTTTAGTAAAAACCCAACTGTGAGGGGTATTGTCTATATAATCCATTCCGGGCTTTATAATATCTCTGTATTCCTTTAAAAAGCGGTTGTGCTTAGCGTCAAGATTGTCAATGTCGCTGTCGTTTCGTCTTACAAAGGCAAAACAGAAAAGCCAAAGCATAACAAGCGTAAACAGTATTAAGACAGCCAACGCCGCAAGAAGTGCAGTCATTTATATCACCCGTTAATATTATATCGCAAATTCTTAAAATATTTCTATTCTTTAATATTGCTTTTCAGATATTCTCTTGGAGAAATTCCTTTATATCTTTTAAAGGTTTTTGAAAAATAGCTTAAGTCGTTAAACCCGCTTTCAAGCGCGGCCTCGGTTATGGTCATACCGTTTGCTATAAGCTCGTGACAGGCGCTTTCAATACGGAGATTGTTTATGTAATCAATGGGTGTTCTGGAAGTGAATTCTTTGAAAAATCTGCAAAGATATTTTTCATTCATACCCGATACTTTTGACAGGTCCTTAAGCGTTATGGCTTCAGTATAACTTGAATCAATCCAGTCAAGCAGTTCCATCAACGTTTTGGCCTGCTTTCCTACACGCTTGTCGCTTGTGGCGGCAGTTACAAAACCGCCGGTATAAAGAAAATCAAACAATCTATAAATAAGACTGTAAACCTTAAGCTGATAATATTCAGGCTCTTCTTTAAGAACCCTAAACAAAGCATCGGTTATTTCAGATATTTCGCCGCTGTCTGACTTAAAATAGTTTTTAATATCTACGGTACGGTTTATTATAGGGAGAAAATAACCGCCCAGAACATCGCTGTGGCGCTTGCGAAGCATTGATAAATCAAATACAACACATTCGTAAATGCATTTACAGGGCTCTCCGCGGTGCATTGTTCCGGGCTCTACAAGTGCAATATCTCCTCCTTCCATATTATATGCGACATTATCCATATAAAGGGTAAAGGAGCCGTGTATTACACGGATAATTTCAAATTCACGGTGCCAGTGAAGCGGCATTTCGTACTGCGGATTGGTTTCGGTAACATAATAGTACTGTATCGGAAAATCCGACGAGCC
>JAEDML010000099.1 GCA_016303035.1 Clostridiaceae bacterium
CAGCAAGGCGTATATCCTCGTCGTTCATTGCGGCGTTTATAAAGTGATTGTGGTGGGAAGCAATGAAAAGTCCTCGCGAGACGCATTCCGCCACCCATTCCTGATGAAGCATAAGGCTGTCGTCATTGGCAATACGCAGGTAAAACAGCGCAGGCTCGCCCGATACAACAAGATCAAAGCCGTGTTCCTTTGCGGCGGCTCTAAAGCCCGAAGTAAGCTTTTCGCCCGTTTTGCGGAAAAGCTCGGGCGTATTTAACGCCTTCATTTTATTTATACAGGCAATACAGGCGGCAAAGGGCACCGCGCTCATCCAATATGAGCCGGTGAATGAAAGAGAGGACGCCGCCGCCCTTAAATATTCCCGACCGCAGGCGGCAGACATATTATAACCGTTGGCAAGCGCCTTGCAGAAGCAGATTATATCCGCCTTTATTCCGTAATAATGGTCGCTTCCGGCAATATCAAGCCTGAAGCCTGCGCGTACAT
Source organism: Clostridiaceae bacterium (assembly GCA_016303035.1). Taxonomy (GTDB): domain Bacteria; phylum Bacillota; class Clostridia; order Oscillospirales; family Acutalibacteraceae; genus UBA737. The sequence goes on from JAEDML010000099.1 coordinate 487, forward strand.
CGTCGATTATAAGCAGCATACCGTGACTGTCGCAGAATTCGCGCACCTTTTTCCACTTTTCCCTGTCGGCAAGCGGATTATCGTAGAAATTACCGTGATCGTACGGCTGTGCGATAAGCGCCGCTACATCTCCGCCGCATTCGTCGTATGCCCTTTGCATAGCGTCGGTATCAAACCACGGCAGTATAACATTGTTGGCGACATCGTCTGTAAGAATACCGGGATAATCCGCCCGCATGGCCCACGGGTCGTTACCGTGATAATAGCCTTTAAAGAAAAAGATTTTTTTCTTGCCGGTGTGCGCCCTTGCGCAAAGCACCGAAAAGGTTGTAGCGTCGGTTCCGTTCTTCATAAAGTACGCCCAGTCGGCGGAAGCTACGGTATCGACAAGCAGCTCGGCGCACTCTACCATCTTGTAGGACGGCGCGGTAGTGCAGTTGCCCTTTTTAAGCTGTTCGAGCGCCGCAGCGTCAACATCGGGGTCGTTATAGCCGAGCACGTTAGGACCGTAGGCGCACATAAGGTCGAGATAGCGGTTGCCGTCGGCGTCCCAAAAATATGTGCCTTCGGCGCGCTCGCTTATCAGCGGCCATTTTTCAAGAGGGAGAAAAAGTCCCTCGCTCGGTCCCAAATGTCCGTATATTCCGGAAGGTATTACCTTAAGCGCACGGTCAAACCACGCGCGGCTTTTCTGATGAGAATATTCAGGATATCTGCTCATTTTAGATTTCTCCTTTCCTTCCTATCCTAGGTAGACCGCAACCCTGTCGAGAATACGGTTTACATTATCCACCATTGAAAGCATACCCGAAAGGCGGATGTTTCCGCGGCACATTTCGTTTATCGTTGATACCTTTCCGTTAAAAAGGCCGTAGGCAAGGTCGATATCCGAAAATTCCATTATCGCCCTCGGGTTTTTACTCTCCGATTTAACCGTTCTAAAACGGTGATTTTTTACCCTTATAGTTACGGCGGCTTTGTCCTTTATTCCCACATATATATCGCCGTCCACCGTGCTCTCGGCCGAAATACCGGCTATACTGTCCGAATTTGCAAGCGCCGAAATTGCGCCTGCTACGGTGTACATTGTAAGCAGGGTGCTTTCTTCAAAAAATTCTCGGTTTTTAAGTGATTCTTCATCGGGGCGCAGCAAAACGGTAAGCCTGTCTGTAAGCTTGGTAAAGGGTCCCGTTAAAAATTTAAGCAGGGATATTATCCCCTTTGCAGGGATACCCGGTTTTCCGCTGTTTATCATATTATTGAATTTTTCGGGAGAGGAAAAATTCATTTTGCAGGTGCAGCCGTCGCTGCCGTCTTTCATTTTGCAGCCGTTTTTATCAAAACGGAAGGTACAGCACGGACCGCCCTTAACATCGAAGCAAAGCGCCACGGGGCGCTTTATACCCGCGATTATTTCTTTTGCCTCGTTATCAAGCTCGCATAAATTTTCAAGGGTAGCCAATACCCCGTACATATTCACATAAGCCATTGCCCTTTGTTCAATCATATGTAATATTTCCTCCTCAGCTCTGCTCGTCAAGCGACAGCGAATAGCTCTCGATAAATTCCTTCATAAATATATCCGCTTCTTCCAGGTGCATATTTTCGATTGCTTTGCGCGTTGACTGCTCGGCTACCGCAAATTCGCGGTTTCCCATGGCAAGCTCCTCGATGCATTTTATAAGCGCCGATATTTTATCCGCTGCTTTTACTATTTTTTTTGTTTCCTCGTCGGGCGTGTAAAGAGCCGCATAATCCGCACGCAGGTCATCGGGCAGCATTTCAAGCAGACGCTCGCCCGCCGCCCTTTCAATTTCCTTGTATGCGTTTTTAAGCTCCGGATTGCAGTACTTTACCGGTGTAGGCATATCCCCCGTTATAATTTCGGTAGTATCGTGAAATATCGCTACTGCGGCGGCATATTCGGGATTTACATTACCGCCGAGACGCCTGTTTTTTATTACTGCAAGGGCGTGAGCCACTATTGCCACCTCAAGCGAATGCTCGCTTAAATTTTCACTGCGTGTATTACGCATGAGCCCCCAGCGATATATATTTTTCATACGCGACATCATCGCAAAAAACTGATTTTGCAAAAAACCACATCCTTTATTGAATATTATAACATTTACTGTTATAATATCAATAAAAAGATTTAAAAAGGAATGCTGCAAATGGATTTTTCTTATGCCAAGCTTACAACCTTAAAGCCACAGAAGGAAAAACGGCTATCCACCTTTTTAACCGCCGTGCTTGTGGCCTCCGCCTTTTTTATTCCGTACATTATTGCGGATAAAGGGTATTTTATATTTTACGGAGATTTTAATGTACAGCAGATACCGTTTTATCAGCAATGCCACGCCGCTATTAAAAGCGGAAACATAAAATGGAGCTGGACTACCGACCTCGGTGCAAACTTTATCGGCTCATACAGCTTTTACCTGCTCGGCAGTCCGTTTTTCTGGCTTACTATTCCCTTTCCTAACTGGATGGTTCCCTACCTTATGGGGCCGCTGCTTATTTTAAAGTTCGGCTGTGCCGCGTTCACCGCATATGTTTATATACGGCGATTTACCAAGACCGCCCTCGCCGCCGAGCTTGGGGGATTGCTTTACGCCTTTTCGGGATTTTCAATCTACAATATATTTTTCAACCATTTTCATGAGGCGATAATCTGTTTTCCGCTGTTGCTGCTCTCGCTCGAGCTGTTGCTTACCGAGAACAAGCGCGGACTCTTTGCCCTTACAACGGCGCTTTGCTGTATAATAAATTACTTCTTCTTTTTCGGAATGGTGGTATTCACCGTAATTTATTTCTTTGTACGCGTGCTCTCACACGCAGTAAAGCTCAAGGCTTCGCGCTTCTTTGCAATGATATTGGAAGCGCTGCTCGGAGTCGGAATCGCGGCGGGACTGCTTATACCCTCCTGCCTTGCGGTTATGGGAAACGGCCGTGTTTCAAACTTCCTTTTAGGCTGGAACGCGATTATGTACGGCAAGGAGCAGATATATCTTAATGTAATCGAATGTTTCTTTTTCCCGCCTGATATACCTGCTCGTCCGGTATTCTTCCCTAATGCCGATGTTAAATGGTCGTCGCTCGGCGGATGGCTGCCCGTATTCAGTATGGTCGGTGTATTCACCTGGTTTTCAGCACGCAAAAAAAGCTGGCTTAAGCGAATTATAGGCATATGCTGTTTTATGGCGCTTGTTCCGATTTTAAACAGCGCGTTTTATGCCTTTAACACCTCTTATTATGCGCGCTGGTTCTATATGCCGATTCTTATGATGTGCCTTGCAACGGTAATGCTTACCGAGGACCGAAATGTCGATTGGTCGGGCGGCTTTAAATGGGTATTCGGAATAACGCTCGCCTTTGCGCTTGTTATAGGCCTGTTTCCGCAAAAGAACGAAAACGGCGAAATCATTTTCGGACTTTATTCTCAGAGCAGCGACAATATGTATGTAATACGATTCTGGCTTACCTGCCTTATCGCGATAGCCGGACTTATAATACTTTACCTGCTTTTAGGACTTGTGAAAAAGGACCGCAAGGCGTTTTACCGCGCTTCTATCGCCTGCGTATGCGTTATGTCGGTAATATACGGCAATGTTTATATTTCCGAAGGGCGCTCGCATTCCTTTGACCAAAAGTCGGTTATGATTGATCAGCTTATAGAGGGCAGAGTCGACCTTGAAACCGATGAAAACTACCGTGTTGATGTATATTCGGGGGTTGACAACACCTCTATGTATTTAGGTCTTGCCGGAATAAACGCTTTTCATTCGGTTGTGCCGCCCTCAATAATTGATTTTTATAAGTACATCGGCGAAAAGCGAGATGTCGGCAGCCGTCCCGAGACCGACAACTATGCGATACGGCCGCTGCTCTCGGTAAAATATCTGCTTAACCGCACAGGCGGAGAAAGCTTTGTGGACGATAACGGTGATACCAAAATGCCCGGTTATTCATACACAAAAACAAGCGGCGGATACTATGTTTACGAAAACACAAACTATATACCGTACGGCTTTTCGTACGATTACTGTATGAGCGAGACCTTCTGCGAATCCTACTCGGCAAAAAACCGTGCCGCCCTTATGCTTAAAGCCATACTTCTTACCGATGAACAGATTTTAAAATACGGAGATATGTTCAAGGATATTGAAACGCTTAACGAAAAGCCCTCCGAAGATAACGGTAACGGCG
>JAEDML010000100.1 GCA_016303035.1 Clostridiaceae bacterium
GAGTTCCTGAAGATGTCACGCCCGAAGAAGTACCCGAATTTCGCTTAGCATACCAGTCGTTCTTTTCAACGCCGTTCTGTTCAATATAATCTTCCGGCATTATATCGTCATATATAAACGCTCTTATAAGCTTTCCTGCGTAATCAAGGTCATAATATACGCAGGAGCCCTGTCCGCTTACGCTTTTTGACGCCATTTGATAATCGTCAAGCGGTACGCGCGTCTGCTCAAACTTAGGCGAATGAAGCAACACATTCACTGCAAGACCCATAATTTCGGAATATGAAAGCGAGGTTTCACTGCAGGGAATAAGCGCCTTGGCAAGATTTACATATTTAGATTTATTAAGGGTTACAGCTTTGTTGAAAAGCTGTTCCATTACATAGCGCTGACGGTCGGTTCTTCCCTGATCGTTGTTGGTGCCCTCGGCGTTGGCGGCGTGGCGTATACGCGCATATGCCACGGCCTGTATTCCGTTAAGATGAATTTCGCCTGCCTGCGATTCAGAAATATAATACGGGGTAGGATCAATGCCCATATAACTGCACTGCTCCTGAATCATACCGTTAATACCGAAATTTACCTTATGTCCGTTTTCGTATCCGTCAACATTTATTTCGCCCTTTACAAGGTTTACGTCTATACCGCCGACAGCATCTATAATATCGGACATTCCGTAGAAATTAACCGTTGCGTATTCCGAAATGTCCAGCCCGAATATAGTGTTAAGCGTTTTAATTGCAAGCTCGGGTCCGCCCGTGGAATAGGCGCTGTTAATTTTTGCGTAGGTGGTTTTTCCCTTGTTTGTTATCGGGACAAGGCTGTCGCGCATTACCGAGATAACCTTAACCTTTTTGGTTTCGGTATTTATGCTCAAAATCATAATACTGTCGGATCTGCCCTTAAAGCTGCCCTCTTCCCTTGAATCAATACCGAAAAGCGCAACATTTACAACCTTTGAGTTAATAACATTTTCAAAGCCGAGATCCTCGGGGTTTTCGCTGATATCATTGTAATTATAGTCAAAAATAATTCTTAGCGCGCCGAGTGCTACGCCTATAACCAGCAAAACCGAAACAATAGCGGTTATAGCCCTGCGTTGGCTCTTTTTAAGCGAATGCCACCAATCGGAAATCCTATAACCAACACGGTGAAAAAAGCCCGAAACGCCGCGCCTGTGCTTGCGGTAACGGTGCTTTCCGCCTTTATTTTTATAATGGCTGTCGCTTACAATATCCTCAAATCCGTCGGACGGAGAAGTGAATCCGCCGTTCGCTTCGTTATCAAAATTAAATAGATTGTCGTTTTTCATATCCACACCCATATATAATGATAAATTTCCGCTTTTATTACTGCAAAAGCAGCTTGTAAATATCTCCCTTTTTAATACCGCTGACGCTTGCGGCCTCTTTTGCCGCCGCAGACATCGAATAACCGCTTTTTATAAGTCCCCTTGCAAGCTCCGCGGCCGTCTCAGCCGTATATTGCTCAGCTTCCTGTTCTTTTGCGCCCTCTATTATTAACACAAATTCGCCGCGCGGAGTGTTTTCCCCGTAAAATTCCGCCGCAGCCGAAAGGGTTGTAATTTCGGCGTTTTCGTGTATCTTGGTAAGCTCCCTTACAACGGCGATTTTCCTGTCCCCGAAGACTGCCAGCATATCTTTAAGGGTAGCTGACAGCTTGTGCGGCGCCTCGTAAAAAATCATCGTCCGCCGCTCGTTTTTCAGCTCGTTTAGGTGCTGTTTTCTGCCTGCCTTGTTTACCGATAAAAAGCCCTCAAAGCAAAATCTGCCGCTAGGCATTCCCGAGATTGCAAGCGCCGTTACAAGCGCGCTAGGTCCCGGCACCGATTCAACCGGTATTCCGTTTTCACGCGCAAGCCTTACAAGATCTTCGCCCGGGTCGGAAATCGCAGGCATTCCCGCGTCGGAAACCAGCGCGCAGCTTTCTCCTTTTAAAAGGCGTTCAATTATAACTCCGCCCCTGCCGTTTTTATTATGCTCATAATAAGACAGCATTTCCTTTTTAATTTTTAAATGATTTAAAAGTTTAAGAGTAACGCGCGTATCCTCCGCTGCGATAAAATCCGCGTTCTTAAGAGCTTCGGCGCCCCTTTCGCTGAAATCGCCGAGATTGCCTATCGGCGTACCGACAACATAAAGCTTACCGCTCATTTAAGATACGCCTCCTTATAAGCTCCGTAAATTTTGATCATTTCCTCGGTTAGATGTCCGTTTTCTTCAATATAAAGCGTCGGCGCTATTCTAAGACCTATGTGTGCCGACTTTTTAGCCTCCACCAGAACAAGCCACGGCTCCTCATTTTGCCGCTGGCAGACAAGGCGCAGGCGTTTAGGCTCAAGCCCGTACTCGCTCATAAGCCTCATAAGCTCGCTTAAACGCTCGGGTCGGTGGCACATACAAAGCCTGCCTGAGGTTTGTAAAAGTTTTGACGATACTTCTATTATATCCCTTAGCGTACAGGCAATTTCATGCCTTGCAACCGCCGCCGTAATTGACGGATTTTTAATTCCGCCGTTAGGGGCTTTATAGGGCGGATTGCAGGTTACAAGCGTGCTGCTGCCGAATTCCACCCTGCCCTTAAGGTTTTTAAGGTCGCCCTCGATAATTTCAAATCTTTCTATGTTAAGCTCGCGCCTTGTTCTTTCGGCAAGAACTGCCGCTTCGTGGCTGATATCCACGCCCACGGCTTTCTGCAAAGCGCCGTCACGCAGCATAAGCAGCGGAATTATTCCGCAGCCGGTGCCGAGGTCTACAAGCTTGTCCTTTTTTTTGGCGGCGGCAAAATTGCTTAAAAGCACCGCGTCTGTTCCGAAGGTGTGATTAGCCGATACATTGACGAAAAAGCCCTTTCCCAAAGGCTCTCGCTTAATTAACTGCGGCTCCATTTTACGCCCTGCGGAGTGTCTTCAAGGGTAATACCCATTTCTTTAAGCTTATCGCGTATAGCGTCGGCTGTTTTAAAGTCCTTCGCCTTTCTTGCCTCGGTGCGCTTGGCTATCAGCTCCTCTATCTCACTGTCGATAGTCTGATTGCCGCGGTTATATACAAGACCGAGAACATAGGTAAGCGTATCAAAGGTCTTAATGCATGCCTCTATTCCCGCTTTTTCGGTAGATGACGCGATATAGGTGTTAATATCCCTTACAAGGTTAAAGAGCGCCGCAAGCGCGTCGGCGGTGTTTAGGTCATCCTCCATACCGGCGATAAACTCATCCTCGCGCTGCTTTAAAAATTCGGGCGCCGTGCCGCCGTCAACTGCGTTTTTAAGCGCAAAATCAAGATTGTCGCGGCAGGTATAAAGCCTTTCAAGGGCGTTTTTACTCTGCTCGATAATATCGGTAGAGTAGTTTATAGGACTTCTGTACTGCGAAGAAATCATAAGATAGCGTATCGGCTCATATCCGTACGCATTCGCGACGTCACGCACCGTAAAGAAGTTGTTTAAGGACTTTGACATTTTGTGATTATCGACATTTATAAAGCCGTTGTGCATCCAGTAATGCGCAAATTCACAGCCGTTAGCACACTCGCTTTGCGCGATTTCGTTCTCGTGGTGGGGGAAAATAAGGTCAAGTCCGCCGCAGTGAATATCAATGGTCTTACCGAGATATCTTTCCGCCATTGCCGAGCATTCGATATGCCAGCCGGGTCTGCCGTCGCCCCACGGCGATTCCCAAGAGGGTTCGCCGGGTTTTGCGCCCTTCCAAAGGCAGAAATCCATAGGATCTTCCTTGATTTCGGTTACATCTATGCGCGCTCCCGCCTCCAAATCCTCAAGCGGCTGATGGGAGAGCTTGCCGTACTCCTTAAATTTCTTTGCGCGGAAATAAACATCTCCGCCCGAGGTATAAGCATAGCCTTTCTCCACAAGCTCGGATATTATGCGCTGAATTTCATCAATATTCTCAGTCGCACGGGGGTGAACCGTCGCTTCGCGGATATTAAGGCCTTCAGCGTCAATTTTGAATTCCTTTATATATCTTTCGGCAACCTCGGGTACGGTAATACCCTCCTCGTTAGCCTTTTTTATGAGCTTATCGTCAATATCGGTGAAGTTCTGCACAAACTCTACTTTATAGCCGCGCCATTCAAGATAGCGGCGCAGAACATCAAACACGCACAGCGGCCTTGCGTTTCCTATATGAATATAGTTGTAAACCGTGGGTCCGCAGGCATAAATTTTTACAACGCCCTCGGTTATCGGTTTAAATTCGTCCTTTTGCCTTGTAAGGGTATTAAATATCTTCATCGTTTTCTCCTTTTGCGTTTATGAGTGCCTGTTCAAGCTCTGTTATGCGGCTTTCAAGGCAGTCGATTTTCTGCTGTACCGGGTCGGGAATATGAATCTGGTCAAGCGGCTGGGCGCAGACCTTTTTACCGTCCTGCCTTACCACCCTTGCAGGAACTCCGACAACGGTGGAATTCGGCGGAACCTCCTCAAGCACGACCGCTCCTGCCGCAATTCGGGAATTATCCCCTATTTTAAAAGGTCCCAAGACCTTGGCTCCGGCGCTTATCATAACATTGTTTCCTACGGTGGGATGCCGCTTGCCGACATCCTTGCCGGTACCGCCGAGCGTTACGCCCTGATAAATAAGCACATCGTCGCCGATTTCGGT
>JAEDML010000101.1 GCA_016303035.1 Clostridiaceae bacterium
AATAAGGAAAACCCCGAAGATTGGCTGACGGAAATTCAGCTTCCGGTGGAATAATATAAAAACAGTCGGCAGAAAATTTCTGCCGACTGTTTTTTCACATCATACCAGCTGCCCGGGCAGCTTTAATTTTTGCTTAGGCGGAAACTGTCTGTCAAAAGCTTCAGCCTCGTCATCATCGACAAAATAACCGTCAGGCGTCTTGTAAACACCCGTTATCCCGTCAAGATAGCCCGATTTTAATTCTCTTAAAAGGAAGTAAGGCACAACCTCTTCTCTTGGCTCGGCATAATAGTGAATACCGCTTTTAGATGCGACATCAAATCCGCACTTGCCGTAAAAGTCGATATTCCCCTCCATGCAAACAGCGCCGACACCCATCTCGGCAGCCTTTTGCAGAGCAAAATCAAGCAGAATTTTACCGTAGCCTTTGCGCTGAAAATCGGGGTGAATACTGATAGGACCGAAGGTCATTACGGGCAATGCCCTGCCGTCGTCGGTTTCTATTTCGGCACGGACGAACATAATATGACCGATAATCCTGCCGCCTACCTCTAAAACAAAGTCCAGCTCTTTTACAAATTCAGGCCTTTCCCTGAACTGATGAAGCACAAAGTGCTCGGTACAGCCGGGACGGTAGACATTCCAAAACGCTTCGCGCGTAAGATTTTCTACCGCCTTGTAATCGTCGCTTGTTTCCCTGCGGATAATGTAGTCATTTTTCATTTTTGTTACCTCTTTTAATAATTTTCTGTCAAATAAAGAGGCGTTGCGGAATTGTATTTGCAAGCCTCCGCCTACAAAACAATCTCCAAGGTGTTGTTAAATTTCAAACAGCAATTCTCCGAAAGTTTATTCAGACTTTTTGTCTGTATATATATAATAGCATATTTCCCTAAAAAACGCAACCAAATATATCTTTACTAAAATAACAGTTGCCAAATTGAATAAAAGTTGGTAAAATATACTTGAATTTATTACTTGCTTTTCGGAGGTATTGCAATGTCAAACATTCAAACAGCAAAACCGTCCGCGGGGGATACCGCCGCGGTTATGCACACTTCTTTGGGTGATATTAAAATCCGCCTTTTCGGAGATAAAGCGCCCAAAACCGTTGAAAACTTTGTTACCCACGCCAAAAACGGTTATTATAACGGTATAATCTTTCACAGGGTTATAAATGACTTTATGATTCAAGGCGGCGACCCGTTGGGGACAGGCACCGGCGGCGAATCTATATGGGGCGGCAGCTTTGAGGATGAGTTTACGCCCGAGCTTCATAATCTGCGCGGCGCGCTTTCAATGGCAAACGCAGGTCCCAATACAAACGGGAGTCAATTCTTTATAGTTCAGGCCAAAACCGTACCTGAAAATATGCTTGAACAAATGGCGGAGCTTGAAGACCGCGGATTTCCTAAGGATGTTACCGAAGCATACCGCCAGCTCGGCGGAACCCCGTGGCTTGATTTTCGCCATACGGTTTTCGGTCAGGTTTACGAAGGTATGGAGGTTGTTGACGCCATAGCCTCGGTTAAGGTCGGCGCGGCTGACAAACCTTTGGAAGATGTTGTCATCAACAGCATAGATATTATCACGCTGTAATAAAAAGGAGAATGAAAAATGAAGGGTATTATTCTGGCAGGCGGCAGCGGAACACGCCTTTATCCGCTTACAATGGTTACTTCAAAGCAACTTTTACCGGTTTATGACAAGCCGATGATCTATTATCCCCTTTCCACCCTTATGCTTGCGGGAATAAGGGATATTCTTATTATTTCAACCCCTACCGACCTTCCGAATTTTGAAAGACTTTTAGGCGACGGCTCCGATTACGGCATAAATCTTTCATATGCGGTACAGCCTTCACCCGACGGCCTTGCTCAGGCGTTCCTTATAGGTGAAGAATTTATCGACGGCGACAGCTGTGCTATGGTACTCGGCGACAATATCTTTTACGGCAGCGGCCTTAAAAAGCACCTTCGCGAAGCCGCAGAGCGTAAAACCGGAGCCACCGTTTTCGGATATTATGTTGACGATCCTGAGCGTTTCGGCATAGTTGAATTTGATAAAGACGGCAAGGCAATCTCCATTGAAGAAAAACCGAAGAATCCAAAATCCAACTATTGCGTTACCGGACTTTACTTCTATGACAACCGCGTTGTAGAGCTTGCTAAAAAGGTAAAGCCCTCTGCAAGGGGCGAGCTTGAAATTACCGACCTTAACCGCCTTTATCTTGAGGACGGCACGCTTAATGTAGTTACATTGGGCAGAGGTTACGCATGGCTTGATACAGGTACTATGGACGCGCTTTCCGAAGCTACCGAATTTGTAAAGGTGGTAGAAAACCGCCAGGGAATACAGATTTCGGCAGTTGAGGAAATTGCCTTTAAAAACGGCTGGATAGATAAGCAAAAGCTTCTTGAATCTGCCGAAAAGTACGGTAAATCGCCCTACGGTCAGCACCTTAAAAAGGTTGCCGACGGCAAAATACTTTACTGATATGGCAAAAATAAGTGTAGTTGTACCGGTTTACAACGCCGAAAAAACCGTAAAAAGATGTATAGATTCTGTCTTAGCTCAAAGTCTTCGCGACTTTGAGCTTATCCTTATAAATGACGGCTCAACCGACGGCAGTGAAAAAATCTGCCTTGAAGCCGAGAGAAGCGACAGCCGCGTAAAGTATGTCAGCAAGGAAAACGGCGGACTTTCCTCGGTGCGGAATTTAGGTATAGATATTGCAAAAAGCGAATATTTAAGCTTTATCGACAGTGACGACTATGTCGACTGCGATATGCTTGAATTTATGTATCAAAAGGCTATCGAAACGGCGGCAGATATTGTCCTTTGCGGCTATAAAATCGAAAGCGGCAAAACAGTAATCGAAAATAAGTGCGAGGATATGCTGCTTGACGGTGAAAATTACAGCGCATATATGCCGGAGCTTAAATCCAAAAACCTTATAGACAGCGCCTGGAATAAGCTTTATAAACGCGATTTTGTCATAAAGAGCGGCGTCAGAATGCCCGAGGGAGAAATATACGAGGACACCGCCTTTAATCTTTCCCTATTAGCGCAAAAACCTATAATCGCGGTATACGGGCGTTGTTTCTACCATTACGTTCAAAATATGGGCAGCATTACAAAGCGCTATAATAGAGAAAAGCTGTCCACCTTAAAGCGCAGAGCAAGGCTTTTAAAAGAGGTTACCGACGGGATTGACGCCTACTGTGATTTTTATTATATAAAATCGGTATTTTCTTCGTTTATAGATATGTTTTTATCGCTTAAAGCATGTGAAATTAAGCAAATAATAAAGGAGGAAATATCGGAGCCTGAATTTATGAAATCGGCCGAAAACGCCGATTTCGGCGGAAAGGTAAACAGACTTATTATAAGCGCCGCACAAAGCGGAAGCGTAGAACGGGTGTATTCCTTCTGCCGCTTCTCCTATATTCTTAAATACAAAATGCAAAGAATTTTTATGAGGGTGAAAAAATAATGCTGGTATCCGTTGCGGTTGCGACATACAACGGCGAAAGATTTATTCTAAAACAGCTTGAAAGCATTTACAACCAAACCGAAGCGGCAGACGAGGTCGTTATATGCGACGACTGCTCCACCGATAACACGGTAAAAATCTGTAAGGATTTCATCGAAAAACATTCCCTTTCAAACTGGCGCATAAGCGTTAACGAAAAAAATTCAGGCTACTGCCTTAATTTTTACGGCGCAATAGAAAAGTGCATAGGCGATGTTATATTCCTTGCCGATCAAGATGACGAATGGCACATCGACAAGATTGAAAAAATGCTTGAATGTATGAAAAAATTTCCCGATATAACGGTGCTTGCCTCGCGCTACAATGTTATCGACGAAAATTCCGATATTATCGAGAATTCAGGCGTTACCTATCTCGGTGATGTTTTCGACGGCTCGGTTGAATACCTCTCGGCTGAAAGCTTTATAGGCTGTTCATATGTACGCGGTTTCAGTATGTGCTTTAAAAAGGAGATAAAGCAATTTTTAAAGCCCATCGACCTTAAATCCCTGCTTTCTCATGACTGGTATATTTGTATGCTCGGCGCCGTTACCGGAAAAACCGCGGTGCTTAACACCGTGCTTACGGGTTACCGCTATCATTATGATAATGTTTCCCTTTCCGATATGACAAGAAAAACCTTTATCGGCGACCCCGACAAGCGTATTCGCGGAATAGGTGAATCTATTGAGGCGCACCGATACATCGCGTCTCTTATGAACGATACTCATGACCGCGACGCTGTACAGCGTTTTGTACGCTTTGAAGAAAAGCGGCTGCGCTTTTTAAAAACCAAAAATCCGATTTATTGGTTGAGTCTCGCCGCTCATCTTAGACAATACGCAAGGTACTACAAAGGAAAGGGCTTAAGGGTATGGCTCGGCGATTTAGCGTATGCCTACCGCATCAACCCGAAAATTCATATATAAATTCAATTTAGCTATTGAATTTATTATTAAACGGTGCTAAAATAATAGCACATTCGGAGGCTTAGCTCAGCCGGTCAGAGTGCCTGCTTCACACGCAGGAGGTCGCGCGTTCGAGCCGCGCAGTC
>JAEDML010000102.1 GCA_016303035.1 Clostridiaceae bacterium
AGCCTTTGCCGACGGTAAAAAATTCGGATAAATGAAAAAACGGAGAATGATTTTACAAAATGTGAAAACATTCTCCGTTTAAATTATGCGAACAAATTGTCGGAAATAAGCGCAAGCTGCTCCATTGTAAGGCCTTCGCTTCGTACATCCTCCCTTATTCCTAATTTTATCAGCGCGTTTCGAACCCTTTCACGGTCTATGTTCAGACTGTTTGAGACGGTGTTTACAAGGGTTTTGCGCCGCTGTGCAAAGCAGGCTCTTATAAATTTAAAAAATGCTTGCTCGTCTTTTACGCTTATCGGGGGTGATTTTCTTATTTTAAGCTGAATTACCGAGGAATCAACCTTCGGGGACGGCAAAAAACAATCTCTGTCAACCGTGAAAAGCACATTAGGTACCGAGTAATAGCTTACCGCCACGCTTACGGCGCCGGCCTCTCTTGTGCCTATTTCGGCACACAGCCGTTCTGCCGCCTCCTTTTGCACCATTACGGTTATGTTGTCTATAGGGAGCCGCTGTTCAAGCAGTGACATAATTAAAGGCGAGGTTATATAGTAGGGAAGATTGGCACAAACCGCAACCCTTTTACAATCGGCAAACTTGTCAGCTATAAGTTTTTTTAAATCAATTTTCATAGCGTCGCCGTAAATAATTTCGGTATTAGTGAATCCGCCCACGGTCTTATCAAGTATTTTTTTCAGCCGTCCGTCAAGCTCGATAGCCGCAACCCTTTTAGCGCGTTTCGCAAGCTCTGATGTGAGCACGCCTATACCGGGGCCTATTTCGATTACTCCGGTATCGCCGTCGCACGCCGCCTCGGCCATCATAGGGCACACGCCCCCGTCTATCAGAAAATTTTGCCCCAAGGATTTTTTAAATGCAAAGCCTTCTTGACTTAAAAGCGATTTTACGGTATTTATATCGGAAAGATTCATTTTTGTCCTCCATTTATTTGCGGTAAAACCATTATACTTTATACAGTCATAGCTTTCAAGAAAATTTTAGGTGACAAAACGCGAATAATAATGTATAATAATAATATTCTATATTTGGATGTGAAAATCAGTGGATAACAGATATTATGAAAATGTAATCGGTGAGATGAAACCCTTCCTTGACGAGCATAAATTCTCGCTTAAGGAGGACGGCAGCTTTGTAAATGGAAGCAGGTCGGTAAAAATCTCCTACAATGAGGAAAGACAGATGTATGTTCTTTCTGCGGCTGTAATTGAGGACGGAGAAACAGGCGAGTATTCGGATATTGATTCCTGGCTTTTTGACGATTCACAGAACGCGAGGGACGCCGTCGCGGTAGGCGTTGATTTTACCGCCGCGCTGCGCGAGAATATGGGAATAAAAATCAAGCGCGTTACCGCAAACGGAGCGGATATAGAGCTGCCCTCCGCTTCAAAGGGCGGAAGTATGACGGTGGCAGGCTTTACCAAGAAACTGCTTGATGTTTTTCCGTCGCTTAAGGACGAATATAAAGCCCATATTGCACATTACGGAAATTTCCTGTATCTTAACTTTTTCGGCGAGCAGGTAGTTCCGAAGCTTAAGACTATGCTGTCGGAAGCCAATAAGAAGCAGATTAAGAAGCTGGACGATGTTTTTGAATACGTTTATATTCACGGCGACCGTGACGCCGTTAACGCCGCTGTTGCGGTTCTCTGTGCCGCGGCATACAACGATGAGAAGGTACATGCCTCGATAAAGGAAATGCTTTCGGAAAACAAGCATTTTGCCGACGCTTTTGAAAACTTCCTGCCTGTGCTTTCAAATAATAAAAAGCTGCGTGCAGCTTTAATAAAATAAATTTAGGGGGACACTGTTATGGAGTATGTACTGATTGTTATCGCAGTTTTAATTATCGCGCTTCTTATTACAAATATCCGCATAGTCCCGCAGGCAACCGAGTATGTAATTGAGTTCTTAGGTAAATATAAGGTGACATGGGGCGCGGGTCTTCATGTAAAGATACCGCTTGTAGAGCGTATTGCAAATAAAATTTCGCTTAAAGAGCAGGTGCTTGATTCACCTCCGCAGCCGGTTATTACAAAGGATAATGTCACAATGCAGATTGATACGGTGGTTTACTTCCGTATTTTTGACGCAAGACTTTACACCTACGGCGTTATAAATCCCATAAACGCGCTTTCAAACCTTACGGCTACCACTCTTCGTAACCTTGTAGGCGAGCTTGAGCTTGACGGTACCCTTACTTCGAGAGATACCATTAACGGCAAAATGACCTCGATTCTTGACGAGGCTACCGATAAATGGGGTATGAAGGTCAACCGCGTTGAGCTTAAAAACATTATTCCTCCCGCCGAAATACAAAACGCTATGGAAAAGCAGATGAAGGCAGAGCGCGACCGCCGTGAAACCTTGTTGCAGGCAGAGGGACATAAGGCGGCTGCCATTACAATGGCAGAAGGCGATAAGCAGGCTATGATTCTTGCGGCGGAAGGCGAGCGCGACGCGCGCATTGCAAGAGCCGAGGGTGAAGCCAAGGCAATTTACCTCTCCAAAAAAGCGGAGGCGGACGGTCTCAGGGCGCTGAAAGAAGCAGGGGTAGACGCCGCTGTGCTTGAGCTTAAAAAGTACGAGGCGCTCGTAAATATGTCAAACGGCAAGGCGGCAAAGCTGATTATACCCACCGACGCAGTAAATACCGTAACCGGCAATGCAATCTTTTCGGAATCGACGGGACTCGGCGACGCCGTAAAACCCGAAAATCCGAGCGAAAATACTAAAAAATCCGAAAAATAATTATAGTAATTGACAAAGTAAAATTTATATGATATAATTTTAGCAATTGATGAGCAAAGGCGTTCATCGGGAGCAGTCTCCCGATGGGCGCTTTTTTATATTCAGGGGGAATTTTAATGGAAGAAAAAGGACTTTACCGACAGCAGTTCGAGCATGACGCCTGCGGTATAGGCGCGGTAGTAAGCGTTGACGGTAAGAAAAGCCATACGGTAGTAGATAATGCGCTTTCCATTGTCGAAAAGCTTGAGCACCGCGCAGGAAAGGATGCTTCGGGCGAGACGGGCGACGGCGTAGGAATACTTATGCAGATTTCTCACGCATTTTTCCTGAAAGCGGCGAAGGAAATAGGTATAGAAATCGGAGGAGAGCGCGACTACGGTGTAGGAATGTTCTTCTTTCCGCAGGATACGCTTAAACGCAATCAGGCTAAGAAAATGCTTGAGGTAATCGCCAAAAAAGAGGGTGTAGAGTTCTTAGGCTGGCGTGATGTTCCGATAAACAGCGGCATACTCGGTAAAATGGCAAGGGACTGTATGCCCTACATTATGCAGTGCTTTTTAAAGCGCCCGAAGGGTACCGCCAAGGGGCTTGAGTTTGACCGCAAGCTTTACATTATCCGCCGCGTGTTCGAACAGAGCAACGACAACACATATGTCGCCTCCCTTTCATCAAGGACGATTGTCTACAAGGGAATGTTCCTTGTAGGACAGCTGCGCAGATTCTACCTTGATTTAATGGATAAGGATTATAAAACCGCAATAGCGCTGGTTCATTCGCGCTTTTCAACCAATACTACGCCGAGCTGGGAACGCGCTCACCCCAACCGTTTCATACTGCACAACGGCGAGATTAACACAATAAGAGGAAATGTCGACCGTATGCTCGCACGCGAGGAGACTATGCAAAGCGATGTTATGGACGACAATATGGATAAGATTCTGCCTGTTGTAAACAGCTCCGGCTCTGACTCCGCAATGCTTGACAACACGCTTGAATTTCTTGTTATGAACGGTATGGAGCTGCCGCTTGCGGTTATGGTTACAATACCCGAGCCGTGGCGCAACAGCAAGACCATAAGCCGCGAAAAGCGGGACTTTTACCGTTATTATTCCACTATGATGGAGCCGTGGGACGGTCCTGCCGCAATACTGTTTTCCGACGGCGATACCGTCGGTGCCGTACTTGACCGCAACGGTCTGCGCCCGTCAAGATACTATATCACCGATGATAATACGCTTATCCTCTCGTCTGAAGTAGGCGTGCTTGATATTGCTCCTGAGCATATCGTTAAGAAAAGCCGTCTTGAACCGGGAAAAATGCTGCTTGTCGATACGGTTAAAAAGCGCATAATTTCCGATGAGGAGTGTAAAAACTATTACGCGGCAAGAAAGCCCTACGGCGAATGGCTTGACCAGAATCTTGTCCGCCTCGAAGATCTTGAAATGCCCAACTGCCGTCTTGAGCATTACGACCAGCAGACGCGCGACAGGCTTTATAAGGCTTTCGGATATACCTATGAGGATATTAAGAACGCAATAATGCCTATGGCGAAAAATGGCGCGGAGCCTACCGCCGCAATGGGTACGGATATTCCGCTTGCAATGCTTTCCGAAAAGCATCAGCCGCTGTTTA
>JAEDML010000103.1 GCA_016303035.1 Clostridiaceae bacterium
CTCCTTTAACCTACCGTAATCTTTTCCTGCGGGAAATTTGAACGCTTAGAATTTATTTTTGAAAATGCTGCAAATATAAGGGTAAGGCCTCCAACTCTTCCGAAAAACATTAAGATTATTAAAATCAGTTGAGACGCTATACTCAAGGACGGCGTAATACCCAGAGTAAGTCCCACAGTTCCGATTGCAGAGGCGGTTTCAAAAAGTGATGAAAGAATAGGGATATTCTCTATACGGCTGATAGCCATACCGCTTGTAAGAAAAAGTGCTATATACATCAGCGCAATTGTGGCGGCGTTCCTTTCGGTACCGTCGGGAACACACCTTCCGAAGAATTGTGTACGCTCTTTTTTTCGGAAAACAGACAGAGCACAGGAGACTAAAACCGCAACGGTAGTAGTCTTCATACCTCCTGCGGTTGAGCCCGGCGAGCCGCCTATAAGCATTAAAAGTATGATAAACGTTTTGCCCGAATCACTGAGCGCAGTCATATCCACCGTATTAAAGCCTGCGGTACGGGGCGTGACAGCCTGAAAAATTGATGTCCATATGCGATCAAGTAACGGTAAATCCGAAAATTCAAAGAAAAAGAAGTAAACGGCAGGTAAGAATATCAGTATTCCGGTGACGGTAAGTATAACCTTGCTTTGCATACGGTATTTTTTAAAATGCCATTTGTTGCTTCTTATATCTTCCCATGTAAGAAAACCGATACCGCCGAAAATAATCAAGCCTATAACAACTAAATTAACAATAGGTGTTCCTGAATATGAGGTAAAGGAAGAAAATGGCTGCTTTACACCGATTAAATCAAATCCCGCGTTGCAGAAGGCGGATATCGAGTGGAAAAGGGAATACCATATACCCTTGGCAGGGCCGAATTCGGGACAGAATACTATTGAAAGCAGTACGGTGCCTATCAGCTCAGCTACGGCGGCTGTTTTTAGAATAAATCCCGTCATACGGACGATTCCGCCGACCTGAGGAGCAGCGATTGCCTCCTGCATGGTGCTGCGCTGCATAAGTCCGATTTTACGGCCTGAAAAAATAGCTATTGCAACCGCAACCGTTACAACGCCCATACCCCCTATCTGGATAAGTAGAAGGATTACCAGCTGTCCGAAAAAAGACCAGTATGTAAAGGTGTCCTGCAGAACAAGTCCCGTTACGCAGGTAGCCGAGGTCGAGGTGAACAGGGCACATGAAAACGGGGCTCCGTTACCTGATTTTGTTGAAAACGGCAGCATAAGCAGTAATGTCCCGACAAGAATAACAGATAAAAACCCCAGTATAATTATTTGAAAAGAGGAAATATGCTTTTTAACATGCGCGGTTGGCATGCCGTCACCTCCAAAGTGGTTTTTAATTGAGAATGATATGATACTATATGCTGTAAATATCAGTCTTTGAAATTATCTTTTTTATATTCGCACCGTTCACACATATTGCAGGAGGAACAGTTACAGGAGCCGTGTCCGCGGTTTTTCCATAAATGCCTTATTACCGCTATGACGGCGCATATAAGCAATACAAGCAGCAATATACTTTGAATATTCATTTATATCACCGTAAAGAGCAGACCGACAGTATGGACAAAGAACGCCGCAAGCCATGCGACAGCGCATTGACCGACCGCAACGGCGGACGCCCATTTCCAGCCGAGCTCGCGTTTAACGGCGGCTATTGCGGCAACGCAGGGCGTGTAAAGCAGGCAGAAGGTAAGCAGGCTTGCCGCCGCAAGGGGCGATACGGTTTCGAGCAGTTGTGCGGTAGAGCCGAAAAGAACCGAAAGGGTGGAAACTACGCTTTCCTTAGCCATAAATCCGGTAATAAGCGCGGTGGAAATCCGCCAGTCTCCGAATCCTAAGGGTATAAATACCGTTGCGATAACGCCCGCGACAGCCGCAAGAATACTGTCTTTGGAGTCGGTCACCATAGTAAGCTTGAAGCTGAAGGTTTGTAAAAACCAAATTAAAATTGTAGCGATAAAAATTACCGTGAATGCTCTTTGCAGAAAATCCTTTGCCTTTTCCCAAAGGAGCTGACAGACATTTTTTACTCCCGGCAGACGGTAATTGGGAAGCTCCATTACAAACGGTACGGCTTCGCCCTTAAAAACAGAGCCGCGCAGTAAAAGCGCAATTAAAATTCCCATAGCTATTCCGCCGAAATAGAGCGCAATCATAACAAGCGCCGTGTGCTTCGGGAAAAACGCCTTTGCAAAGAAAACATAAATAGGAAGCTTTGCCGAGCAACTCATATACGGCGTTAAAAGAATGGTCATTTTACGGTCTCGTTCTGACGAAAGCGTGCGGCTTGCCATGACGCCGGGAACCGTGCAGCCGAAGCCGATAAGCATGGGAACTACGCTTCTGCCCGACAGTCCTATTTTTCGCAGAAGCTTATCCATAACAAAGGCAACACGCGCCATATATCCGCTGTCCTCAAGAATAGACAGAAAGAAGAAAAGCGTGACTATGACGGGCAGAAAGCTTAATACGCTTCCCACACCCTTGAAAACAGCGTCAATAATAAGCGAATGCAGGGCGCCGTTTATATGTAATGCACTGAGTGCCGAATCGGTTATTTCCGTAAGCGCGGTAATACCCATGTCAAGCAGATTTGCAAGTGCGTTGCCGATTACGCTGAAGGTAAGGTAAAATACCGCCGCCATAATGCCTATAAAACAGGGAATAGCGGTATATTTGCCGGTAAGAATCCTGTCCATTTTCTCGCTCCGCAGATGTTCGCGGCTTTCGTGCGGTTTAACGACGGTTTTACCGCATACCTTACCTATAAACGAAAATCGCATATCTGCGATGGCGGCCGCGCGGTCAAGTCCGCTCTCAAACTCCATCTGCTTAATGATATGCTCCAGCATATCGCTTTCGTTTTCGTCAAGATTAAGCTGAGCTTTAACTATCTCGTCCCCCTCGGCAAGCTTGGTCGCGGCAAAGCGGACTGGAATACCTGCCTTTGCGGCGTGATCCTCAATCAGGTGCATAATTCCGTGCAGGCAGCGGTGTACCGAGCCGCCCTTGATATTTGCGTCGCAAAAGTCCTGTCTGCCGGGCTTTTCCTGATATTTTGCCACATGCAGAGCGTGGGAAACAAGCTCGTCTATACCTTCGTTTTTTGCGGCAGAAATGGGTACGACCGGAATACCGAGCAGCGATTCCATTTCATTTATAAGAATCGAGCCGCCGTTTTCGCGTACCTCGTCCATCATATTAAGCGCGAGCACCATCGGAATATCCAGTTCCATAAGCTGCATGGTAAGGTAGAGATTTCGCTCAATATTTGTCGCGTCCACAATATTTATAATACCGTGGGGGTGCTCACCGAGCACAAAGTTTCTTGTAACGATTTCCTCGTTTGAATACGGGGACATAGAATAAATTCCCGGAAGGTCGGTAACAAGGGTGTTCTTATGACCCTTTATGGAGCCGTCCTTACGGTCTACCGTGACACCCGGAAAATTACCGACATGCTGGTTTGAGCCGGTAAGCTGATTAAAAAGCGTGGTTTTTCCGCAGTTTTGATTTCCCGCCAAGGCAAAGGTGAGCACCGTTCCGTCCGGCAGGGGATTTTCGCCCGCCTTGCTGTGGTACTTTCCGTCCTCGCCGAGTCCCGGGTGCGGAATAATCTTTTTTCTCTCTGTTACAGCGAATTCTTCGGCGGTTCTTACATTTGTTATCTTTATTTTTTCGGCGTCGGCAAGTCGAAGGGTCAATTCATAGCTTTGTATTCTTACTTCAATCGGATCGCCCATCGGTGCGTATTTTACCATTGTTATATCGGCGCCGGGTATAAGCCCCATATCAAGGAAATGCTGTCTTAGCGCGCCGTCTCCCCCGACCGAGAGAATAGACGCGGATTTATGTACTTCAAGTTCTTTTAAGGTCATTTATATTTCCCCATTTTAACTTTTAGTTGTTCGATAGTATAAAAAACAGTCTAAAGCTTTGATTAAACACTGTTTTAGAAATTATTATAGCATAAGTTTTTACACTATACAACACAAATAAAAATGTTTTTATTTAAATAAACAGAGAAAAATGCGGAAAAATAAATAAAAATTCTAAAATAGGACGGAGACAGTTATGGGCAGAAAAATTGAATATATTGAAGGCTATGAGCTTATGGATTCGCGCAGTAACCCCACGGTAGGAGCGCGCGTAGTGCTTGAGGACGGCAGCGAGGGGTTTGCACTGGCTCCTTCGGGCGCGTCCACCGGAATTTATGAAGCGCATGAGCTTCGTGACGGCGACAAAAGCCGTTACGGCGGCAAGGGTGTTTTAAAGGCGGCGGAGAATATAAACAATGTAATCGGTCCGCGGCTTAAGGGTGTGTGTGCATGCAGGCA
>JAEDML010000104.1 GCA_016303035.1 Clostridiaceae bacterium
TCATTATAATTCAGTATATTTATATTTTATGTTGAATGTCTGTTATATAGAAGAGGTGGACAAATGCGAATTCTTGTAATTTCAGATTCTCACCGAGACATCGGCGCTGTTGAAAAGGCAGTCCTTGCCCAGCCTGAGGCGAAGGACATATTCTTTTTAGGCGACCTTACCGCGGATATTGAGAATTTAAAGGATACTTTTCCCGACCGTACAATCCATGCCGTTTGCGGCAACTGTGACTTTTTTTCGGATTACCCGACCTGTGACATTGCAAATATAGGCGGCAGAAAAATTTTGTATACCCACGGTCACAACCTATGTGTTAAATACACAACCTCAATATTGCTTGACAAAGCCAAAGAAGAGGGATGTGATATAGCGCTTTACGGTCATACGCACATCTCAAGTATATTATATGAGGACGGGGTTTATATGGTTAATCCCGGCTCCTGCGCCCAAGCGAGAGGCGGTCGCAACTCCTATGCGGTTATTGATATTACGCCGTCGGGTATAATGCCGATTATAGTTGAACTTTAATATGCAAAAAACAAGTAGCTGACCCACTTAGAAAGCGAGTCAGCTGCTTTTTACATAATATGAAATTTAATAAATAGGATACTTTGCGCAGAGAGCCTGAACCTCTTCTGAAATGCGCGCCTTATTGCCGTCAAAATCATTTATGATGTCGGTTATCCAATCGGCTATAAGCTTCATTTCAGGCTCCTTAAAGCCTCTTGTTGTAACAGCAGGCGTTCCTATGCGTAATCCGCTTGTAATAAACGGACTCTGCGGATCGTTGGGAACGGTGTTCTTATTGGCGGTAATATGCACCTCGTCAAGTCTTTGTTCAAGCTCCTTGCCTGTAATGCCGTTCTTTACAAGCTTTAACAGCATAAGGTGGTTGTCGGTTCCGCCCGAAACAATGTCGATTCCGTTATCAGTAAGCGCGCCTGAAAGGGCAGCCGCGTTTTTAACGATCTGACGCTGATAGTCCTTAAATTCATCGGTAAGCGCTTCGCCGAGTGCTACGGCCTTTGCCGCGATTATATGCATAAGCGGACCGCCCTGCGTTCCGGGGAATACCGCCTTGTCTATCTGCTTTGCGTACTTTTCCTTGCAAAGTATCATGCCGCCGCGCGGACCGCGCAGGGTTTTATGCGTGGTTGTTGTTACAACATCGGCATACGGCACGGGAGACGGATGAAGTCCCGCCGCGACAAGTCCTGCAATATGCGCTATATCCACCATCATATAGGAGCCGACCTCATCGCAGATTTCGCGTATGCGCGCAAAGTCGATAATACGCGAATATGCGCTTGCGCCCGAAACTATAAGCTTCGGCTTACACTCTAATGCGATTTCACGCATTTTATCATAGTCGATAGTCTCGGTTTCGTCATTTACGCCGTAGGGTACAATGTTGAAGTATTTTCCCGAAATATTTACCGGAGAGCCGTGCGAAAGGTGACCGCCCTGCTGGAGATTCATACCCATTACGGTATCCCCGGGATTTAACAGCGCAAAGAAAACGGCAAGGTTTGCATTGGCTCCGCTGTGGGGCTGAACATTTGCATGCTCTGCACCGAAGAGCTTTTTGGCACGCTCGCGCGCTATTTCTTCGACAATATCCACACACTGACAGCCGCCGTAATAGCGCTTGCCGGGATACCCCTCGGCATACTTGTTGGTGAGAACGCCGCCTGCCGCAAGCAGTACCGCCTTTGAAACGATGTTTTCAGAGGCTATAAGCTCGATATTGTGCTGCTGACGCTCAAGCTCAAGTCCGCAGGCAGAGGCAACCTCGCTGTCATAGTTCTTTAATTCTTCAAAAAAATTCACTTTTAATCACTCCGATAAATTATTTAATTTCGATATTAAAAACGAAATGAATATCCTTTTCATCAAGCCTGTACTTTTCGGCAAGTCCGGGTCCGCAGGAATTTGAGCCGATACCCGATACCTTATAATCAATCCTTACATGGGTTTTATCTGACGGCGCAAGCTCGTCGGTATGCTCAGCCTTTGCAATCTGCTCTATGCTGTGGTGAAGCACGCAGATATCCATTTTACCGTCGGCGGTAAACCTCATATCGCCTATCTCCAATACCTTTGTATCGGTATGGTTACCGTGCTCTTGGGGGCGTATGTAGTTCACATATTCTCGGTCTGCTTCGCTATCAAACCAGCCAACCGTGCCGTGGTGGGTCATATCGCAATAGCTTTCAAGCGGTCCGTTCCCGTAATATCGGAAATTATCCTTTTCGTACGGAAGCTTAAATTCAAAACCGAGCCTCGGCAGCCAGACAACATTTTCCCGTATTTTACCGTCAAGGGTAATATCTATACTGCCGTCAGTAAAGAAGTTAAGCGATAATTCGTAACGGAAAAACGGACTGCGCGAAACACCTGCGGCCGACGCGGTTACTTTAACCGTGTTACTGCTTACCTTCGTATCGTAAACATGGCAGAAAACACAGTCAAAATTCTCGCCCTGCCAAATGTTTATATTATTCCACAACGCCTGCATATTTCGGTCATTATCGGTACACGCGCGGAAGTAGGAAAGCCTTACGGGCTCGGCTAACTGCTCGGCGCCGTTTATTATCATAGAGGTAAAATTACCCAGTTGCTTTGAGAATGTATAGCTGAAGTTTTCGCCCGAAGCTTTAACAAAAATTTTACCGTCTTCAAGCAAAAGAGGTGTTCTTTCTTTAACGGCTTTAACCGTCTTACACGGTATTTCGACCTGAAGTGTTGAAAGCTCCTTACCTGTCCCGTCTGACATTTTTACCGAGGCATACAGTCCTAAATCACAGCTTTCGGGCAGTTCTGCAACAGGGGTGATATTAAAGCTTTCGTGCGGCTTTGTATTCGCGGTGACGATTCGTTTTTCAAGCGATTCTCCGTCCGCGGTGATATCATATTCAAATGTATAGCCGTCAAATGAAAGAAAATCAAAGCAGTTTTTCACTTCAAGACAGCCGTTATTCCAACTGATTCTGAAAGGAGCATACGCCGCCTTTACTTCATAAGAACCGGGCTTAAGCGAACGGTCGGCAAACACCATACCGTCACAGCAGAAGTTCCCGTCATTAGTAAGCTCACCTTCAAAATCTCCGCCGTATTTCTGAACGCCGTTTTGAACTACGGTATGATCCGCCCATTCCCAAATACAGCCTCCGATAAGCTTTTTATGGGCATATATCGCTTCCCAATAGTCCCACACATCTCCGGGACCGTTGCCCATTGAATGTGAATATTCGCACATAAACACCGGCTGATTTAACTTTTCATCCTCAGCCCATTTGCAGATACCCTCTATCGAAGGGTACATTCTTGAATACACATCGGCGTCGGTAAGATTTTCTGCATATGAGGCTCCCTCGGCATGGAGAAGTCTTGCATCGTCGCGCTGTCTTACCCAGTCAAGCATGGCCTTATGATTTACGCCGTGGCCGCTTTCATTGCCGTCAGACCACATTATTATCGAAGTATGTATCTTATCTCTTTCATATGCGCGCTGCATACGCTCGACAAATTCCTTTTTCCATTCAGGATTGCTGCAGGGCCAATCGCTGCTCTCAACATCATATCTGTAACCTACATTCGCAAATCTGCGGATAATACCGTGTGTTTCAAGGTCAGCCTCAAGCACAACATAAAATCCCATTTCATCGCAGTAATCAAGAAAACGAGGCGACGGCGGATAATGCGAGGTGCGAATTGTATTGATGTTTAGCTCTTTCATCAGTTCAAGGTCGCGCAGAATATCCGAATCACTCATACACCAACCGTTATTCGGATCGGTATCGTGATGATTCACGCCCTTGAGCTTAACGGGAGAGCCGTTTATAAGAAGCTCGAAATTCTCCGACACCGAAACCGTGCGGAAGCCTATTTTTCTCGTTATTACTTCTCCGCAGGCGGCAAATTTAACGGTATAAAGATACGGCTGCTCAGCATTCCAAAAAACAGGATCTGAAACGGTGAAAACACACTTGCCGTCACTGCTTTCCTTTGTATCAAGCAGTGTTTCCCCGTCGTACAGTGCAACAACACAGGGTCTGTCGGCAATACAGTGAATTTCATTACCGTAGGTGCGAATATCAATATCGAAAATATGCCCCTCAGGGCGTGAAAGTATATAAACATCACGGAAAATTCCGTTGAACCTGAAAAAGTCCTGATCCTCAAGATAACTGCCGCAGCACCACTTGCGTACATATACGCGCACAGTATTTGTGCCTGCAAC
>JAEDML010000105.1 GCA_016303035.1 Clostridiaceae bacterium
TATAATATATTTGATACTAAAAAGATTCTTAACCGTCCGGCTTCGGTTTCAATCGGCAAAACCTCGGGTCTTGCCGGAATTGCCTACTGGATAAACAATAACTATTGTCTTGCACCCGATGAAGCTGTCGACAAAAAGGACCCGTTGGTGATGTCGCTTAAAACATGGATTGACGGCGAGTATGAGGACGGACGGCAGACCGCACTTTCCAACAGTGAGCTTGAAGCCAAGGTTGAAGAGCTGTCAAACGGCAGATTCAAAAGACTTTAAAGGAGTAGAATCGGATTTATGATAGAACACAAAACGATATCGCTTGCGGATCAGGTGTTTGACCACCTTGAAAACGATATTTTAAGCGGAAAGTATCAGCGCGGCGAAATACTTACCGAAAGCCATTTAAGCGCCGAGCTCGGTGTCAGCAGAACGCCGATAAGGGAGGCTTTACGCAGACTTGAGCAGGAGCATATTATCGAGGAATCGGGCAAAGGCTCTATGGTTATCGGTATTTCCGAAAACGACCTTGCCGATATTTTCCAGATAAGAGAAAGGGTAGAGTGCTTAGCTTCGTCCGAGGCGGCTGTTAAGCACACGGAAGAGCAGATAAATACGCTTAAGGAAATCCTTGAATTGCAGGAGTTTTATGTTGAAAAGCATGACGCCGAGCATATAAAGGAAATGGATAATAAATTCCACCGAACCATTTATCAGTTAAGCGGAAGTACCGTGTTTTACGATACGCTTGTTCCGCTTCATAAAAAAATACAGAAATACCGCCGCATTGCAATGGAAAGCACCAGCCGCGCAAGCTCGTCCGTTAAGGAGCACAGAAAGATTTACGAGGCAATAGCTGCGCGCGACCCCGAGCTTGCCTCAAAATGCACGGTAGAGCATGTAAGAAACGCATATAACCACATAATCGGAAAGGACTGAGCTTAAATGGGTTATACGATAGCACAGAAAATCATTAAGGCGCATATGTTGAGCGGAGATATGACCGTCGGAAGCGAAATAGCGCTGAAAATCGACCAAACTCTTACGCAGGACGCCACGGGAACCATGGCATATCTTGAGTTTGAGACAATGGGACTTGACAGGGTAAAGACCGAACGCAGTGTTGCATACATAGACCATAACACACTGCAATCGGGCTTTGAAAACGCCGACGACCACCGTTACATTCAGTCGGTCGCCAAAAAGCACGGAATTTATTTTTCGCGCCCCGGAAACGGAATATGCCATCAGGTACATCTTGAGCGTTTCGGCAAGCCCGGTAAGACGCTTATAGGCTCTGACAGCCATACGCCCACAGGCGGCGGAATCGGTATGCTCGCTATGGGCGCCGGCGGACTTGATGTAGCCGTTGCCATGGGCGGCGGAGCATACTATATAACGATGCCCAAAATGTATAAGGTAAATCTTACCGGTAAGCTTAACCCCTATGTTACCGCAAAGGACATAAGCCTTGAAATACTTCGCATACTTTCGGTAAAGGGCGGCGTAGGCGCAATAATTGAGTGGGGCGGCGAGGGTATAAAGACCCTTTCGGTTCCCGAGCGTGCGACCATTACCAATATGGGTACCGAGCTTGGAGCGACCACCTCAATATTCCCGTCGGACGAGGTTACAAAGGCGTTTCTTGAAGCCGAGGGCAGGGCAGAGGATTACATTCCGCTGTCCAGCGACCCCGACGCGGTTTACGACAGAGTTATTGATATTAACCTGTCGGAATTAAAGCCGCTTATCGCATGTCCGCACAGCCCGGATAATGTTGTTACGGTGGAATCCTTAAAGGGTACAAAGGTTGATCAGGTATGTATCGGCTCGTGTACCAATTCCTCGCTTTACGATATGCTTAAGGTAGCCGCAATGCTTAAAGGCAAGATTATTCAGCCGTCGGTAAGTCTTTCGATTTCACCCGGCTCTAAGCAGGTGCTTTCAATGCTTGCCGACTGCGGAGCGTTAAGCGACATACTCGCAAGCGGCGCGCGTCTGCTTGAATGTGCCTGCGGACCCTGCATAGGCATGGGATTCTCGCCTAATTCGGGCGGCGTATCACTCCGTACCTTTAACCGCAATTTTGAAGGAAGAAGCGGAACTGCCGACGGTCAGGTTTATCTTGTATCCCCCGAAACCGCCGTTGCCGCGGCGCTTACAGGCGAGATTACCGATCCGCGCATATTCGGCACTATGCCCGAAGTCAAAATGCCCGATAGCTTTAAAATTGACGATACCGCGGTTGTTGAGCCGGCTTCTCCCCAAGAAGCCGCCGATATAGAGGTTCTAAGAGGACCTAATATTAAACCGTTCCCTTCGGCAAGACCTTTTAACGATAGCCTTTCTGCCGAGCTGGTTTTAAAGGTAGGCGACAATATCACTACCGACCATATTATGCCGGCAGGCGCAAAAATTCTGCCATACCGCTCAAATATTCCGCATCTTTCGCAGTTCTGCTTCGGGGTGTGCGATAAAACCTTCCCCGAGCGCGCCAAGGCTTTGGGACAGAGCATTATAGTAGGCGGCAGCAACTACGGTCAGGGCTCCTCACGCGAGCACGCGGCGCTTGTACCGATGTACCTCGGAGTACGCGCGGTTATCACAAAGAGCTTTGCGAGAATTCATGTCGCAAATCTTATCAATGCGGGAATTATGCCCCTGACATTTGAAAATCCCGATGATTACGACAGGATAAGTCAGGGCGATATGCTTTCGATGAACGATATTTTCGCAGGAATGGACAACGGAAAGATAGTTCTTGAAGATAAAACTACGGGCGAGAGCTTTAATCTTGTCTGCTCATTTACCGACCGACAGAAGGCAATCCTTAAAGCCGGCGGCTTACTTCAGTACACAAAGGAAGGATAATCATTATGGAAAACTATGTTAACGAAGCGGTTGAGCAGTTCCGCAAAATATTAAATGAACAGATTGCAAGAGAGCGCAAGATGGAGAGCGAGAAAAAGTTTACCGACTATAAAAAGCTCCCCAAAATCGTAATCGGAATCTGCGGGGGCGACGGTATCGGCCCGATAATCTCGGCTGAATCCGAAAGGCTTTTACAGTTTATATTAAAGGACGAAATCGCCGCAGGCAAAATCGAGCTCCGCACAATAGAGGGGCTTACAATTGAAAACCGCATAGCGCATAACAAGGCCATTCCCGATGATGTACTTGCCGAAATCAAGGCGTGCAATGTCGTGCTTAAGGCTCCTACTACCACGCTTAAGGGCGGAACGCTCGAAAGCGCAAATGTAGCAATGCGCCGTGAGCTTGATTTGTATGCAAATGTAAGACCCGTATGTGTTCCTGAGGAGAATATTGACTGGACCTTCTTCCGTGAGAATACCGAGGGCGAATATGTTTTGGGCAGCCGCGGCGTTGAAATTCCCGATACGCTGGCCTTTGACTTTAAGGTTACTACCAACGAGGGTACAAAGCGAATCGCCCGCGCCGCATTTGAATATGCACGCAATAACGGAAAGACAAATGTTGCTATAGTAACAAAGGCTAATATTATGAAGAAGACCGACGGTAAATTCTCTGAACTCTGCCACGAGGTCGCAAAGGACTATCCCGAGATAACCGCCGAGGATTGGTATATTGACATTATGACGGCTAACCTCGTAAATCCGCGTGTAAGAAGCAATTTCCAGGTGTTTGTTCTGCCTAATCTTTACGGCGATATTATAACCGATGAGGCGGCGCAGATTCAGGGCGGCGTAGGAACCGCGGGAAGCGCCAACATCGGCGATGAATACGCTATGTTTGAGGCCATTCACGGTTCGGCTCCGCGTATGATTGAGACCGGCCGCGGCGCGTATGCCAACCCCACAAGTATGTTTAAGGCAACCGAAATGCTGTTAAGACATATAGGCTTTGCAGAAAAGGCCGACAAGCTCGGACGGGCACTCCATTACTGTATGGAGGTTGATAAGAAGTATGTTATCACCGGACATGAGGACGGCGCTACCGGACGTGAGTTTTCGGACTACCTGATGGAAACAATTGAAAAAATGTAATTTTAAAATGGCCTGCAGAACTAATAAGCTGCAGGTCGTTTTAATAATGTCGGTTCCCATTGACAAATTAAATTAAAAACAATACAATAATATTAAAAATCAGCACCGAAAAACGGAGGAACGGAGACC
>JAEDML010000106.1 GCA_016303035.1 Clostridiaceae bacterium
AGCATTATGCCTATATAAAGCGCCGCGTTATTCATGGCGTGACCGCTCGGAAAGCTGTATCCGCCTTGGGGTATTACCTTTAAAACCGGACGCACGCGTCTGATTATATTCTTCAAGGCCGTACAAATAAGCCACGATGAAGTAACCGTTACGGCAAGCGGCGCGCCCACCCTGCGCCTTGTCGGCGGTATAAGCAGGAAAATAGCCGTGACGCCTATAACCCCGGGAGCCTTACCGAGGACGGTAAAGAACTTCATAACGGCATTTACATTTCTGTCGGGATTTATAAGCCGGGCAATTTCCTGTTCAAAATCCTCGCTGACGCCGGTAATGGCAAGAACTGCGCCCACGGCGGCAATTATAAGAAGCACCGAAACCGTAATAATACTGTTTTTTCTTTTTATTATAATCACCATATCTTTCCCAAACGCAAAATGTAATAAAAAATCAGCCGCGCCCTACAGTACAAAGCGCGGCTGACGGTTTTTCAGTTTAGTCGTTGTCGGCGTCGGAATCGCAATCGTCACAGTCGCAGCAACAGTCACCGTCAAAATCAAACTCAAGGTTTTCCCCGCAATTAGGACAGGTTATACCGCCTTCGCAGAGCATATCCTCATCAAGATAAATAGTATCGTGACAGGAAGGACACTCAACCTCATAAAGATCGTCGTCATCACAGTCATCGCAATCACAGCAATCGTCATCGCCGTAGACAAGCTCTTCTACGCCTGAAAGATCCTCGTCAACCGCGTCGATCTGCTCCATAAGCTCATCGCAACCGTCCTCAATATCGCAGATTTCCTCTGTAATATCGCCGAGAACATCAATAACTGCGGCAAGGATTTTACCTTCCTTAGTACCCTCGTCAAGATTTAGACCCTCGGCAAGTCCCTTTATATATGCTACCTTTTCACAAATATCCATTTTACTTTCCTCCGTTAAAAGTATTAAGCGCGCTCCATATACTCGCCTGTGCGGGTGTCGATACGAATCATATCCCCCTCGTTGATAAAGAGCGGAACACGGATTTCACATCCGGTTTCAAGCGTTGCCGGTTTTGTGGCGTTGGTCGCGGTATCTCCCTTAAAGCCGGGGTCGGTCGCCGTAACTGCAAGCTCAACAAATGTGGGCGGCTCTACACCGAATACTTTTCCCTTATATGATAAAATCTTGCATACCATATTTTCTTTTACGAATTTAAAGTTGTCGCTCAACTCGTCACGGTTAATAGGAACAAGCTCATATGTTTCCTGATCCATAAAATAATAAAGATCACCGTCGCTGTAGGAATATTCCATATCCTTGCGCTCAACATACGCGGTCGGGAATTTAGCGGTGGGGTTATAGCTCTTTTCAACCACCGAGCCCGTAATTACATTCTTAATTTTAGTTCTTACAAAAGCGGCGCCCTTGCCCGGTTTAACATGCTGAAATTCAATTACCTGAAGCACGTTTCCGTCTTCCTCAAAGGTTACGCCATTTCTGAAATCGCCGGCACTTATCATACTGTGTTTTCCTCCGAAACAAAAAAATTATAAATACATATGAATTATACGGCGTTTTGCCTGTTTTGTCAAGTTTTAGTATATCTAATACTTTATTATGTCATATTAGCACTTGAAAACATTGTAAATTGTGATAAAATGTAAACATAATTTAATGTTAAAGGAGTTTTTCTTATGAAAAAGGAAGTTTTAGTTGAAATCTCGGCGCGCCATGTGCATGTTACCGAAGAAGATCTTGAAAAGCTTTTCGGAAAGGGCTATAAGCTCACCCCGAAAAAAGACCTTTCACAGCCCGGTCAGTTTGCCTGTGCCGAAAAGGTTACTGTTGTAGGTCCTAAGTCTGAGCTTAAGGCTTCTATACTCGGTCCCGTGCGTTCGGCGACTCAGGTTGAGTTATCACTTACCGACGCGCGTTCAATCGGCGTTACCGCTCCTGTAAGAGAATCGGGTGACATAAAGGGTTCGGGCGCCTGCAAGCTTGTAGGACCCGCGGGAGAGGTTGAGATAACCGAGGGTGTTATTGCCGCAAAGCGTCACATACATATGACCCCTGCCGACGCCCAAAAATACGGCATTTCCGACAAGCAGGTAGTAAGCGTTAAAATTCCTACCGAGGGACGCGCCCTTGTTTTCGGTGATGTTGTGGCAAGGGTAAGCGACAAGTTCAGCCTTGCAATGCATATAGATACCGATGAAGCAAACGCGGCTGCCGTACCGGGAAGCTGTATCGGTGAAATTATTGACTGATAAGAAAAATTCCGCAGGACTTTATATTCATATACCTTTTTGCAGAAAAAAATGCGCTTACTGTGATTTTTATTCCTCATTTGTAAGCGAGGAGTTGCTTAACAAATACACCGAAGCGCTTAAAAAATGTATTGAAATACGGGGCGGCAGCTTTCGCCGCCCCGTTGACACCGTATATCTGGGCGGCGGTACGCCCTCCCTTTTAAAGGAGCGTCTGCCCGATTTACTTGATAAGGTCAGGCGCTGCTTTAATGTTGAAGACAATGCCGAAATTACGCTTGAGGCAAATCCCGACGGAGAATTTGAAGAAGCGATTAAATATGCTGCGGCCGCGGGAGTAAACCGCCTGTCAATCGGGGTTCAAAGCGGAAATGACGAGGAGCTTGCCCTGCTCGGAAGAATGCATACGGCATACCAAGCAATGATGGCTTTTGATGCGGCTAGAAAAGCCGGATTCGACAATATCTCGCTGGATATTATGCTGGGACTACCCGATTCCGACAAAAGCAGTCTTGAAAGAAGCCTGCGTTTTATAACCGACCTTGAGCCCGAGCATATCTCGGCATATATTCTTAAGCTCGAGCCGAACACACGGTTATTTCACGAGCGCGGCAAATTTAATTTCCCCGATGACGACGCCGAAGCAGAGCAATATCTTTTTATGTGCGACTACCTTGAAAGCATGGCGTACTCGCATTACGAAATATCAAACTTCTGTAAAGAGGGCAAATACAGCCGCCATAATCTTAAATACTGGGACTGCCGTGAATATTTAGGGTTAGGTCCCGGCGCCCATTCCTTTATTTGCGGCGAACGGTTTTATTATCCGCGTGATTTAAGGGCATTTATAAACGGCTGTTCGCCTATTTCCGACGGCATCGGCGGAGATATCGAAGAATATCTTATGCTGCGCCTGCGCCTTAAAGCGGGGATTCGCTTTGATGAGTTTGAAAGCCGTTATAAAACCAAAATTCCGCAAGGGCTTATTGACAAAGCCCGTATTTATGAAAAAAACGGACTTGTAAGCTTTGACGGCGGCGGATTTTCCCTTACCGACAAAGGTATGCTCGTTTCAAACAGTATTATAACAGAGCTTGCCGAAGAACTTTAAGCTGAACGGAGATTTATATGAAAACCTACAAAATACATCTTATACGCCACGGCCTTACCGACGGAAATATTTTAGGTCAGTACATAGGCTGCCGCACCGATCTTCCGATATCACCGGAAGGCTTAAACCAATTAAGGCTTTTAAAGGATAGTATTGAGTATCCCGAAATAGACAGGCTTTATTCAAGCCCCATGCTGCGCTGCCGCCAGACTGCCGCCGTGCTTTACCCCGATATGGAAATACACACCGAAGCGAATCTTCGCGAATACGATTTCGGTGATTTTGAGGGAAAGACGGCGTCAGAGCTTGAAACAAACCCCGACTTTTTAAACTGGGCATCGGGGAAAACCTCCGCCGTCCCGGGCGGAGAAGACAATACCGAGTTTGTAAAACGCGTCTGCCTCGGTCTTAACCGCGTGGTTACGGATATGATGGAAAACGGCGCCTTTGAATCCGCCGTTATTATGCACGGCGGCGCTATAATGATGCTGCTTGCCGCTGCTGCCGTTCCGAGACACTCCCCGGTAGAATGGACCGCCGAAAACGGCAGAGGATATTCGCTTTTAATAACTCCGTCCCTCTATCACAGAAGCGGCGTTGTGGAAGTTTACGATATTATTTAATATTGTTTATAAAGCGGAAATTTTTTCTTGACATTATAATTACTCATTGTTATAATAATAAAGCTGTCCTTTTGATCCATTAGCTCAGTTGGCAGAGCACTTGACTTTT
The DNA here is from genome assembly GCA_016303035.1 of Clostridiaceae bacterium. Classification (GTDB taxonomy): domain Bacteria; phylum Bacillota; class Clostridia; order Oscillospirales; family Acutalibacteraceae; genus UBA737. The sequence goes on from JAEDML010000106.1 coordinate 4,096, forward strand.
AATCAAGGTGTCCGG
>JAEDML010000107.1 GCA_016303035.1 Clostridiaceae bacterium
CTTTATAAAAATCCCGATAAACGGCGAAAACCGATTATCGGGCAATTATATCAGCTAAGAGCATAAATTTTGTCGGCAATTCTGGCAAAAATTTCACCGCAGCTTAAGGTTTGGCGGTTGCTGTTTTGCGAGAATACAATTACTGTGTATACGGGATCCTCCGCAGGAAAGAAGCCGCAGAACCACGCTTCGCAGATTTCGGCTCCGTTTTCAAATTTTCCGGTTTGGGCGGTTGCGGTTTTGCCCGCCGCAGTTACGGTATCGGGCTTTGCCGCCGTGCCCGTACCCTCGTCTATAACGGCTGTAAGGTATTGCCGCAATAATTCCGCGGTATCGGACTGTATAACTCTTGTGGGACTGCCGATGTCGTACTTTTCAAAGCTGCCGCCGTCAAGCGTTCCCTCCACTAATGATGGGCGGTAATAGGTTCCGTTTGAGGCTATTGCGGAATACAGATTTAACATTCCGACAGGCGAGACCGAAAGCGTGCCCTGACCTATACTGAAGTTTGCAAGCGCGGCGGGATTTTCAAGGCTTTCGGCACTTGGAATACTGCCGGCGGCAGTATACATACCGTCGCATATTTTCTGTTTTTGACCGAAAGACAGCGCCGAAGCGGTTTTAAAAATTACATTTCCGCCTATTTCGGCCGAAAAATTATAGAAAAAGGTGTTGCAGGAAAAGGCAATAGCCTCCTTTAAGCCAACGGTTCCGTGCCCTTCTTTTTTGTGGCATTTAAAAACGCGGTCGGCAATCTGACATTTCCCGGTACAGGTGTATATAAAGTCCGACTTTCCGCTTTCTATCCCTGCGGCGGCTACGCACGGCTTAAAAACCGAGCCGACGCTGTAAGCCACAAGCGCGCGGTTAAGCAGGGGAGAATCGGTACTGTTAAGATATTCCGATATATCGGTGCAGTCAAAGACAGGGCGGCTTACAGAGGCACGGATTTTATTGGTTTTAGCGTCGGCTATCACTATCGCTCCCGTTTCTAATGATTCTGCCGCCTCCTCGGCGATGTGCTGAATGTTTATGTCTATCGTGCTGATAACGCCCGACGCCGCGGCGGAGGTATCGTTTTCCACCGTCGGGGCGATACCCTCAAGCACATTTCCTCTGCCGTCGGTTGTGTAGACAAAGTTTACGCCCGTCTGTCTGTAAAGCAGGCTGTCATATGCCGCTTCAAGTCCGCTTACTCCGTGATTTTCGGAATCGGTATAGCCTATAAGGTGAATGGCAGGCGTATCGGACGAGTTATGCTTATATACCGTTGTACAGGTTATACCGTCGCATTCAATACTGTAAGGAACCTCGCATACGACGGGTTTTCCGCCTTTAAGGCGTTCAAGAACGCTTTTAAGCTCTTCGCCCTCAAGCACACCGCTTATTGCCGTTACGGCGCGCGGAGTAGGCGATACCGCCGCCATTATTCTAGATTCGGCATTGGTTATCGGCACGCGGTTGCAATCAAATACAGTACCTCTTACAGCTCCGGCCGAAACCGTAAGGCGGCTCTGTTTTGCCTGCGCTTCGGAATAGCTTCCGGTCGCTATTACCGCGACTCGCAGTACGCATGTGAGAAAAAGGCACATTATTACAAAGAAACATTCCGCGCTGCGGTGTGCAAAAACACGGCTGAACTGATTTGACTGCGGCATATAAAAACACTCCCTGCAAATAAAACGGACAAATACTCTTTACCGTTATTATTGACAGGGAGCGCTGTACCTAAACCTTTTTATTCTGTTTTCATTCTTAGCATCGCGCCCGGCTTTATAGGACGGTTAAACGGAATTTTAACCGTCATCATCGGGTGGGGTGCGGTTTCAATAGGCATACCGTCACCGTCGTAAAGGCTGTCGGCTTTTACTTCAAACGGTTCAGAGAGCGGCTCAAGACAGTCAAAAATTTGACCTTTTGAAAATTTATTTTTAAGCGTTGCGGTTATCATACCGTCCCCGTATCCGTCAACCGTTGCGGCAACGGCATAATCGCGTATGTAGCCTGCGTCGGCGTAGGTCTGGGCGTTTTCGGGTCTGCCGAAATAAAAACCTGTAGAGTAGGTGCGGTGGCTTATTTTATTAAGTTCTTTATCCACCCAGTCGGGCAGTTCCCAGTTTTCGCCGCTGTTTTTAAGGCTGTCAAGCGCGCCGCGGTAGGCGTTTGCCGTAACCGCTACATAGTAGTGCGATTTCGCTCTGCCTTCAATTTTAATGCTGTCTATTCCGGCGTCACGCATTTTATCAAGATAGGGTGCCATACATAAATCGTTGGCGTTTAAGATATATGTGCCCTTGTCGGTTTCGGTTATATCGAAATACTGACCGGGACGCTTTTCCTCCATAAGCGAATAGCTCCAGCGGCAGGGCTGGGCGCAGTCGCCCCGATTGGAGTCGCGCCCCGTCATATAGCTTGAAAGCAGGCACCTTGCCGAAAAGGAAACGCACATGGCTCCGTGCGCAAAGGCTTCTATTTCAAGCTCAGACGGAGTTTTTGCCCTGATTTCGGCAATCTCTTCAAGGGAAAGCTCGCGGGCAAGCACAATGCGCTTTGCTCCCATATTATAAAAGGCATTAGCCGTTTCATAATTGCATATTCCCGACTGTACCGATATATGCAGCTCGCAGTCGGGCGCGTATTTTTTGACCATACCTATTGTACCCAAATCCGCCGCTATTACGGCGTCAGCTCCTGCGGCATTGAGCATTTCAAGAAAGGCAGGCAGACGCGTAATTTCCTCATTATGAGGAATGGTATTGCAGGTGATGTGCACCTTAACGCCGTGTGAATGGGCGTACTTAATACCCTCGTAAAGGTCTGCTTCGCCGAAATTTGACGCCGCAGTACGCATACCGAATTCCTCGCCTGCGAGGTATACGGCGTCGGCCCCGTAATCTACGGCGGCTTTCAGCCGAGTAAGGTCGCCTGCGGGGCAGAGAAGCTCGGGTATTTTAGAATTATTTGTCGCCAATCCAGTTATTCTCCTTTTTAAGCCTTGCAATGGTGGAGTTATGCTCGGCAAGCGTTTTGTTATAATAGAATTTCATAGAAGCGTCGGTTACAAAGTAATAATAATCAAAATCCTTTGTGGGGTTAAGCGCCGCCTTTATAGAATTAAGGCTTGGCGAGCATAAAGGTCCGGGTGGCAGCCCCTTGCACTGATATGTGTCATATCTGCCGCCTCCGTGGGGATATTTTACCGTTGGCGAGGATTCAAGCTTTTGAAAATCGTCGCTTTCAAGCCTGTTAAAAAATACTGCCGCTACATTCGGCATTTCTGTGACACTTCCGCCGGCTTCAAGCTCTATAATAGAAGCCATTGTCATAAGCTCGTGGAAAGAATATTTGCTTTCGGAAATCTTGGCTTTCATATCGCCGTCAAGCTTACTGTCAAGTGTTTTGAGCATTTTGTCAACCGCAAGGTATGCACATTCTTCGGAATCGTAGCAGTAAAAATCGTAGGTGTCGGGGAAAAGGTACCCTTCAAGTCGGTAATAGACCGATTCCTCGGGTATTTCTTTAATAAAATCGTAATCAAATTCGCCCGTCTGAACGGCGTTTATAAAGTCCTTTTTACTGCAAACACCCGCCTTTTCGAGAATATCCGCAATCTCGTCAACGGTGGACATTTCGGGAACGGTTACGGTAACGCTGTCCGCCTTTGCACCGTCGTTCATAAGCATTTGTGAAAGGGATTCATACCCCGCCTCGTTATTAAAGTTGTAAACGCCGTACTTAAATGCGCTGTCATAATGCTTTAACTTGGCATAAACCCTGAAAAGCAGCGGACATTTTATAGCGCCGCATTCCTTAAGCTCCGACGCTATCTGCTTTGTAGACATGCCCTGTTCAATTTCAATTACACAGTTTTCTCCTCTGCCGAAGCCTATACCCATATAATCGGCTCCCGCGAAGATTATGCCGAATGCAAGCCCTATTGATACGGCGAAAATCGCGATAATCCATACTGCGGTTTTAATAGCGGATTTACCTTTGCCGCGTTTTTTAAGGTGACCCTCGTTTTGGTCGGGAGACTGCGCGTCAACATCA
>JAEDML010000108.1 GCA_016303035.1 Clostridiaceae bacterium
GCAATGATTTATTTTTGTGAAAATTTCCGAGATTTGTACTGTGGACTCTAAATCAGGCTTCATTCGTTGACAAAAGGTTACGGCAATGGTATAATTTTTACGAATTAAAAGCTGCTGTGAATTATAATATAACAGGTTTTACGCGTGTGTTCAGGGCGGCGGGAAACGGGGTTAAAAAATGCAGACGGAAAAGGATGTTTATATTTCGCCATTCTCTACAAGGTATGCGAGCGAGGAAATGCAAAAGGTGTTTTCGCAGAATTTCAAATTCCGCACCTGGCGCAGACTTTGGATAGCGCTTGCCAAGGCTGAAAAAAAACTGGGGCTTGATATTACAGATGAGCAGATAGCCGAGCTTGAAGCCAATGCAGACAATATAAATTATGAGGTTGCCGAGGAACGCGAAAAGCAGGTACGCCACGATGTTATGTCCCATGTTTACGCCTACGGAGTGCAGTGCCCCAAAGCAGAGCCGATAATTCATCTCGGCGCTACGAGCTGTTATGTAGGGGACAATACCGATGTTATAATTATGAGGGAAGCCTCCGAGATAGTATTGAAAAAGGCGGCTCAGGTACTTAAAAATCTTTCTGATTTTGCAGTTAAATATAAAGATATGCCCTGCCTTGCATATACGCATCTTCAGCCGGCTCAGCTCACTACCGTCGGCAAGCGCGCAACGCTTTGGATGTACGAGCTTGTGCAGGATGTTGAAAATCTTGAATATCAGCTTAAAAATTTAAAATTGCTCGGCTCAAAGGGTACAACAGGCACCCAAGCAAGCTTTATGGAGCTTTTCGGGGGCGACGAGCAAAAGGTAAAACGCCTTGAAGAGCTTATAGCAGAGGAAATGGGTTTTGATTCCTGTGTTCCCGTTTCGGGTCAGACCTATTCACGAAAGGTCGATTTTTATATTTTAAGCGCACTTGCCGGATTTGCGCAGAGCGCATATAAATTCTCTAATGATATGCGTCTGCTTCAGTCCTTTGAAGAGCTTGAAGAGCCCTTTGAAAAATCCCAGATAGGCTCTTCGGCTATGCCGTATAAGCGCAATCCTATGAGGAGCGAGCGTATATCCTCCCTTGCAAGGTATGTTATAGCCGATTTGCAAAATCCCGCTATGACCGCCGGAACGCAGTGGTTTGAGCGCACGCTTGATGACAGCGCGAATAAGCGTATTTCGGTAGCCGAAGCCTTCCTTGCGGTGGACGCGATACTTAACATTTACATAAATGTCACCTCCGGCATTGTGGTTTATGACCGCGTTATAAATCGCCGCGTTATGGAAAAGCTTCCCTTTATGGCTACCGAAAATATTATGATGGAGTCGGTAAAGCGCGGAGGCGACCGTCAGGAACTTCACGAAATTATAAGGGTCTATTCTCATGAAGCGGCGGCTAATGTAAAGCTTAACGGCGGACAAAACGACCTTATAGACCGCATAGCGGCGGATGAAAGGATTCCGCTTAGTAAGGAGGAAATCCTAAAGGAGCTTAGTCCCGAAAAATATACCGGCCGCGCGGCCTCCCAGGTAGAGGAATTTGTGTCGGATGTGGCAAAGCCCATTATAGAAAGATATTACAGCGAACCGATAAAGGCGGAGCTTAATGTATAAAGGGGAAGAAGAAAAATGAAATATTTATCGGATATAGAAATCGCACAGAACTGCAAAATGAAGCCCATTACCGAAATTGCGGAGAGCGCAGGCATAGACGAAAAATATATCGAGCAGTATGGAAGGCATAAGGCAAAAATCGACCTTTCGCTTTTAAAGGAGTGCAAAAGACCTGACGGTAAGCTGGTGCTTGTAACCGCAATAACCCCTACTCCTGCCGGCGAGGGTAAGACCACGACCACAATCGGCCTTGCCGACGGTCTTCGCCGAATAGGCAAAAATACCGTGGTGGCGCTTCGTGAGCCGTCGCTAGGCCCCGTTTTCGGAATAAAAGGGGGCGCTGCCGGCGGCGGATACGCCCAAGTAGTACCTATGGAGGATATAAATCTTCACTTTACGGGGGATTTTCACGCTATCGGCGCGGCAAATAATCTGCTTGCCGCAATGCTTGACAATCATATTCATCAGGGCAACGCGCTGGGTATTGATGTAAGAAGAATTACCTGGAAACGCTGTGTGGATATGAATGACCGTCAGCTAAGGTATATTACCGACGGACTCGGCGGCCGTATTAACGGCGTTCCGCGTGAGGACGGGTTTGACATTACCGTAGCAAGTGAAATTATGGCGGTGCTTTGTCTTTCTGATTCAATTGCGGATTTAAAGCGCAGGCTTTCCAATATTATCGTAGGCTATACCTTTGATGAAAAGCCGGTAACCTGCGGTCAGCTTAATGCGGCAGGGGCTATGGCGGCGCTGTTAAAGGACGCGCTTAAACCCAATCTTGTTCAAACGCTTGAAGGCACACCCGCTTTTGTTCATGGCGGACCGTTTGCGAATATTGCTCACGGCTGTAATTCGGTTACGGCTACAAGAATGGCAATGAAGCTCGGTGATTACGCAATTACCGAAGCCGGCTTCGGCGCGGATTTGGGCGCCGAAAAATTCCTTGATATTAAATGCCGTATGGCGGGACTTACGCCGTCGGCGGTTGTGGTAGTGGCAACCGTAAGAGCACTTAAAATGCACGGCGGACTTGCAAAAACCGAGCTTGCAAATGAGGATATATCGGCGCTTGAACGCGGAATACCCAATTTGTTAAGGCATGTTTCAAATATTCGCAATGTCTACAAGCTGCCCTGCGTTGTGGCGGTTAACCGCTTCCCGACCGATACTGACGCCGAGATAGACTTTATAATAGAAAAATGCCGCGAGCTCGGCGTTAATGTAAGGCTTTCAACCGTTTGGGCGGACGGCGGAAAGGGCGCGGAAGAGTTGGCGCGCGAGGTAGTACGCCTTTGTGAAGAGGAAAAGGGCGAGTTTACCTTCAGCTATGAGCTTGACGGCAGTATCGAAGATAAAATTACCGCCGTTGTAAAGAAGGTCTACGGCGGCGACGGTATAAATATTCTGCCTGCGGCAAAAAAACAGATTGACAAGCTAACCGAATTAGGCTTTGATAAATGTCCTGTATGTATTGCTAAAACACAGTACAGCTTTTCGGACGATCCTTCAAAGCTCGGCGCGCCCGAGCATTTCACCGTAACGGTGAAAAACGTCAAGATTTCGGCGGGAGCGGGCTTTATCGTTGTGCTTACCGGCGATATTATGACCATGCCGGGACTTCCCAAAGTACCTGCCGCCGAGCGTATTGATGTTGACGATGACGGAAAAATTTCGGGGTTGTTCTAAGGTGATTGTTTATGGAATTTAAAAGGCATAATAATATAGAGTATATCGAGAAAAAGCCTGCAAAATGCAGTGAAAAAATGCCGGCGCTTATATATCTTCACGGCGCCGGAACAAGGCAGGGCACCCTAAAAGCGCTTTCCGAAAATCCTTTTTATGCCGAAAGCTGTCTTTTTTCAAGGGAGGATTCAGATTTTGTCTGCTTTACTCCGCTTTGCTATGCTAATTCTTGGTTTGATATTTTTGAACAGCTTCAAGATTTTGTGAATGAGATTGTATCTCGTCCCGATATCGACGAAAAAAGAGTATATCTTATGGGAGCGAGCATGGGCGGCTACGGCACATGGCAGCTTGCCATGAGTATGCCCGATACCTTTGCCGCGATAGTGCCTATATGCGGCGGCGGAATGTACTGGAATGTCTGGGAGCTTCATACAACATATGTATGGGCTTTTCACGGTAAGGAGGATGATTGCGTCTTCCCGGAGGAAAGCGTTAAAATGGTAAATGCAATAAATTCTCAGGAAGGGAATTTAAGGCCTAAGCTTACATTGATAGATAATGTCGCGCATGACGCGTGGAATACGGCGCTTGCTTCTAAAGAGCTGTATGACTGGCTGTTAAGCAAAACCAAGCTAAACGGCGATGGGTCCGAAAACACAGCCTTTGCCGACGGTAAAAAATTCGGATAAATGAAAAAACGGAGAATGATTTTA
>JAEDML010000004.1 GCA_016303035.1 Clostridiaceae bacterium
CAATATCGGTATTGAAATAAGTATAATTGTAATAAAAAATCCTGCGAAGTTTTTACACTTCGCAGGATTTTTTGTATAAAAGAAGGTTTTAGTTTGCAGACTCAAATTACCTTGCTTAGAAAATCTTTGAGCCTTGCGCTTTTGGGATTCGTGAAAATTTCTTCGGGCGTGCCTTCCTCCATTATAATGCCCTCGTCTATAAAGAGCACACGGTCGGCAACCTCGCGCGCAAATCCCATTTCGTGGGTTACAACCACCATGGTCATACCGTCTTCGGCAAGAGCTTTCATAACTTCAAGTACCTCGCCGACCATTTCGGGGTCAAGCGCGGAGGTGGGTTCGTCAAAAAGCATAACGTCAGGCTGCATACAAAGCGCGCGGACAATTGCAACACGCTGTTTTTGGCCGCCTGAGAGCTGTGACGGATAGGCGTTTGCCCTGTCTGCAAGGCCGACGCGTTCAAGCAGCTCTATAGCGCGCTTTTCGGCTTCCGTCTTGTTTTTTTTGAGCACCTTAACAGGGGCAATAGTCATATTTTTCAGTACCGTCATATTAGGGAAGAGGTTGAACTGCTGAAACACCATTCCCATTTTCTGACGGTGAATATTGATGTTTACCGAACGGTCGGTAATATCCGTACCCTCAAAATATATATGACCGCCGGTAGGCTCTTCAAGCAGATTAAGGGTGCGTAAAAAGGTGGATTTTCCCGAGCCGGAGGGACCTATCACAACAACAACCTCGCCTTTTTTTATCTCGGTGGATATTCCCTTTAAAACCTCGATTTCGCCGAACGATTTTTCCAGGTTTTCGGCTTTTATAAGTATGTTATCAGTGGTCACTGTTTCTAAGCCTCCTCTCAAGCTTGCCTACAAGCGCGGTTAAAATCATAACTATTACAAGGTATATCGCGGCAACGGTAAGCAGCGGCAGGAAGTAGGAATATGTGCGCCCCGCAATGGAGTTTCCTGCCTTTGTAAGGTCAACAACGCCGACATAACCGGCTACCGAGGTTTCCTTTAACAGTGCAATAAATTCGTTGCACAGGGTAGGGAGTACATTTTTAAACATCTGCGGTATGATTATGTAAAACATTGTTTGAATGTAGTTAAGCCCCAAGCTTCTGCCGGCTTCAAACTGGCCGTTGTCAATCGACATAATTCCGCCGCGGAAAATCTCGGCAACATATGCGCCCGAATTGATACCGAAAGCGAAAATTCCTATCGGAACGCCGTCCTTTATGGAGACAAATATCAAAAAATACGAAATCATAAGCTGAACTACAACAGGAGTTCCGCGTATCACCGTAAGATAAATTTTGCATATAAAATTTAAGAACGCCAAAATCGGGTAACCTATACCTCCGTGCTCGCGCATTTTATCGCCGTTTTTATCATATGTAGAACGAACAGCGGCAACAATAATACCGATGATGATACCTATTAAAAGTGCGCCGAATGTGATTTTAATTGTATTTTGAAAACCGGTAAGCAGCTGTTTATATCGGTTTCCGTCAATAAAAACAAATTTAAATTCTTCCGCAAGGGAGGAAAACCAACCTCCGACGGTATTTAAAATATTTGCCAAAAAATTATCCCCCTTACTAAACAGAAAACAGGGCGGTATTAAAACCGCCCTTGATTTTTGTAGGTTAATCAGTCAGCCTTAATGTATTTGTCAACAACCTGTTTTACCGAACCGTCGGCAATAAGCGCTTCAAGTGCGTCATTTACCTTTTTCTGAAGCTCAGTGTTTTCCTTTGCAAAGCAGATTGCATAATCCTCTGTTACATACTCGGTGTCAAGAATTTTAAGACCGGTGTTGGCGGCAACATATGCCTTTGCAGGCTCGTTGTCGATTATTACGCAGTCAACCTTTCCGTTTTTAAGGGCTTCAACCGCAAGCGCACCGTTCTGGTAACCGGTTACATTCTCCTCGCCGTAACCGCCGTTTTCAGGTGTATCGGAAGCGTAAATATATCCGGTAGTGCCCTGCTGAGCGCCGATTTTCTTACCCTCTAAATCGTCAATCGACTTAATATCGCTGTCTTCCTTAACGATTACAACCTGAACGCCGGTTGCATATGAGGTAGAGAACTTAACCTTTTTCTCACGCTCTTCGGTAACGGTCATACCTGCCATACCCATATCGTACTTGCCTGACTGAACACCGGGAATAATGGAGTCAAAATCAACGTCCTTTATTTCAAGCGTAAGACCTAATTTGTCGGCTATAAGCGCGGCTACCTCTGCGTCGATTCCGACAATTTCATCGCCCTCAAGGTATTCATAGGGAGGGAACTCGGCGTTAGTTGCCATTACAAGTTTGCCTTCCTCGGCGGTCATAGAACCCTTGGAAGCGTTGTCAGCCGTGCTGTCGGTATTGTTGGTTCCGCCGCAGCCGCAGCAGAGAACCGCGATAAGCGCGGCGGCTATAATGCTGATAATTTTTGTTGTCTTTTTCATTAGAAAAATCCCCTTTGAAAAAATTTAATTTTAAATCTGTAAGCGATTATAGCACCGTATTTAATATTTGTCAACCCATAAATTGCATATTTATGATATTTTTTTGAATATTTTTTAAATTTACTGCATAATATTCCTTGATTAAGTCCGAACAAAGACCATTTTATGCATATTTTATCAAAAAATTAAAAAATACTGTGCGCGCTTATTTTTTGATCCTCTATCATTTGGTGAAGCGTCGTTTTCGCCGCCGCAAGCTCGGCATAAAAGGCGGCGTCGCATTTGCTTTCGGCGTATGACGCCGTGCGCGATAAGGCTACCGAAATATCGTCTGCTGTTTCGTGATTTACAAAGAGTGAAAGATAATTTTCCTTTTTCTCCCAGTCTTTTTTCATCTCTTTAAAACGCTCGGCGGCGATGTTGGGGTCGGTCGCGTAAATTTTCCCGCATTCTTCGGTTTTCTTATCAAATTCTTTATATGTGTTTCCTACGACAATACTGCCGGTAATACAGAATCCGATTATTACAACAAAAAGTATACCTGCCGCTATAAGTCTTTTCATTTATCGTCCCTCTTTTTTACAATGCTGAAATTGTCATATCTGTCAAGCGTCATTAAAAACACTTCGTTTACATTAAGCCCGTTGCCGGATAATCGGTCGGTTATATCCTTTTCGGTAATTTCCAGCGCCTTAAGCGATTCTTTAACAATCATACCGTCGCTTATAACCGGCAGCTGCAGACCTTCGGGATTTTTCTCTACCGCAATATCGCCGGCGGTTACGGGCTGTTCGGAGGTTTTAAGCAGTACGCTTAAATCACCGTTTACTTCAAGCACGGCAAAGGCAACGGTGGAAATATCAAATACATTCTGTCCGCGCAGAAGCTCAACAAGATCAAGCACCGTCATACGCACATTTTTCATTGCCGTCTGGTCTATCTCGCCGTTTTTTATTATAACGGCGGATTTTCCGCTTAAAAGCTTACGCATAAAAAAGCTTTTCATAGTAATTACCGACGCCGCAATTTCAAGTATAACGAGCATAAATATTGCAACTATTCCGTTTAAAATCGGCTGTGTGGTATCCTGCAGGGGGATTGCCGCAATTTCCGAGATGAGAAGCGTTACTACAAGCTCGTTCGGCTGCATGTCTCCGATTTGCCTTTTACCCATAAGCCGTATACCAAGCGTTACGAAAAAGTATAGTATAATTGTCCGAAATACCGATATAATCATATTATCACCCGAAATAGTATTGCCTCATACAGTCGGCTTTATGAAAAATTGTGTTGACAAGCGACGGCAAAAATCTTAATATTATATAGGTATAATAAGGAATCCGTCGTCAAAGGTAGGGTAATATGAATATTCTTCATTTAAAATATGCGGTGGAGATTGCAAAAACAAAATCCATAAGTCATGCGGCTGAGAATTTATATATGGGTCAGCCTAATCTTTCGCGCGCAATACGGGAGCTTGAGGATAATCTCGGCATAACAATTTTCAACCGCAGCTCAAAAGGAATAACCATAACACCTGAGGGGGAGGAATTTCTTCAGTATGCAAAGCGTATAATCGCACAGGTGGACGAGGTAGAGGCTATCTATAAAGAGGGAAAAAAAGAAAAGCAGCAGTTTTCGGTATGCGTGCCGCGCGCAAGCTATATTTCCTATGCGTTTTCCGAATTTTCAAAGAATATAAGCACCGACATTCCGGCGGAAATTTACTATAAGGAAACAAATGGGCTACGAACGGTCGATAATGTTATAAAGGGAAATTATAATCTGGGCATTGTAAGGTATCAGACTACCTTTGATAAATACTTTAAATCAATGTTTGAGGAAAAACATCTTGATTTTGAGATTATAAGCGACTTTTCATATGTTTTACTTATGTCAAAGAAGCATAAGCTCGCGGAAAAGCCGAAAATAAACATAAGCGACCTTTCGGAATTTGTTGAAATATCGCATGCCGACCCGTATGTTCCGTCACTTCCCGTTGTAAATGTTCGTAAGGAAGAGCTTTCAAGATTTGTAGATAAGCATATTTATATATTTGAACGGGGCAGCCAGTTTGAACTGCTTGAAAATGTGCCTTCAACCTTTATGTGGGTTTCCCCTGTACCGCAAGACCTATGCGATAAATATAATCTTGTACAGAAACAGTGCTTTGATAATGATAAGGTTCACAGAGATGTTTTAATATACCGCCACGGCTATAAGCTTTCAGAGCTTGATAAAAAATTTATTACCGCCGTTTGCGACGCTAAAAGGGAGTATCTTTAAACATCACAAAACACCCGCTTTAAAAAGCGTAGAATGAGGGAAAATATGAATGGCATAAAATCAATTATTGCTAAAAATATATCAAGTCTGCGGCAAAATAAGGGACTTACCCAGCTTGAGCTTGCGGAAAGGCTTAACTATTCCGATAAGGCGGTTTCCAAATGGGAGAGAGCGGATTCCATGCCCGATATTTCGGTGTTGGTTGAGCTTGCGGATTTATTCGAGGTGCCGCTTGACTATCTTGTCCGTGCAGAGCATCCGGAAGGTGAGTCGCTTCCGACCGAAAAGCCTGCAAATACTTACAGAAAAGGAATTATAAGCGCGGTATCGGTTTTACTCGTTTGGTTTATCGCCGTACTTTTCTTTGTGCTGACGGTATTGTTTATGAAGGGCACATATAATCAGTGGCTGTTTTTTATTTATGCCATTCCTGTTTCTATGATTGTGTGGCTTGTTTTTAATACAATTTGGTTTAATCCGAGATTTAATTATGTTATCATTTCCGTTTTAATGTGGACAGCCATACTAAGCATACATTTAACGGTTTTAACCACATTAGGTATGAACATTTGGCTTGTCTATCTTCTCGGTATACCTGGGCAGTTAATTATTATACTGTGGTCGGTAATTAAAAGACAGCCGAAACGCAAATAATTATTATTCAGCTGCAGCCGTGTCATCAGGACACGGCTGTTTAATATTGTTAAAAAAACAACTCTCCTATCTGTAGAGCGGTAAAAATTTCACTCTACCATGCGTTTTCAGGCTGTATAGCGCGAAAAAACAACGGTAGGTTGATACTTTTTATAGCAGCGGTTATATTAAAATAAAGTTTAATAATTTAGGAGTTAAGTTATGTCTTTTGCCATTGTAACCGATTCAACTGCGAATTTAACCGCAAGTCAGCTTAAAGAATACGGTATAACCGAAATTGTATGGTCATATTTTTCGGAAAATCAGGAATACAGATGTTCGGATCTTGAAAGCTTCGATGATAAAAAATATTATAATTCGATTAGGAACGGAGCGAAAATCACAACCTCGCAAATAAATCCTCAGCAATATATAAGCGTTATGAAGCCCTTGCTTGAAGCCGGTGAAGATATTATGTTTATCGGACTTTCTTCAGGAATAAGCGGCTCCTTTTCTTCGGCTATGATGGCTAAGGAACAGCTTAACGAAGAGTTCCCCGAACGGCAAATAGAGCTTATCGACAGCTTGGGAGCGGGTCTTGGCGAGGGCTTGCTGGTTATAAGAGCGGCTAAATGCCGCGAAAACGGAATGGAACTTAAAGAGACTGCCGAACGCATACTTTCTTTCAGAGACAGAATGTATCAGGTTTTCATTGTAGACGATTTAATGCATTTGAAGCGAACCGGCAGACTCTCCAACATAGGAGCGGTTGTGGGAACACTGCTTGGCATAAAACCGCTGCTAAAAGGGAATGAGAACGGTAAAATTGTGGCTTTCGGAAAAATCCGTGGACGCAAACAAAGTATAAAAACACTTGCGGAAAAGTATTTTGCTCTTGCAAAAAATGCCGCTAAACAAACTATAGGCATTACCTATGCCGACTGTAAGGCAGACGCGGAATACTTGGCAAAACTGATAAAGGAAAAACTTCCCCCAAAGGAAATTTTAATATTCAAGCATGAGCCGGTAACCGGCTCTCACATCGGTCCTGATTCTTTGGCTCTCTTTTTTGAGGGGGATTACGGTGTGCGGTTGAAATAATCAGGGAGAGGAAATTATGAATATTTTATTTTGCGGAGACGGCAACATTGCGGACGGGGTATTGATATCCGTGCTTTCTCTGATTAAAAATGTCAGGGAACCGCTTAATGTATATATTCTTACCGCAACGGTAACAAGCGGAAGTACGAGGTTTGACGCTCTTAAACCCCAATTTGCCGAATTTCTTGAAAAGCAGGTAAAAAAGGAGATTGCCGAAAGTTATGTAAGGCTTATAGATATAACCGACCTTTTTTCTGCCGATCCGCCCACAGCTAATATGGCAACCCGCTTTACACCGTGCTGTATGTTAAGGCTGTATGCCGATTTGGTGCCTGAGCTTCCGGATAAGATACTTTATTTAGATAACGATGTTATATGCAGAAAAGACCCGTCGGAATTCTACGGTCAGGATATGGAAAATACCGAGCTTGCCGGTAGTCTTGATTATTACGGAAGCTGGTTTTTTAAAAACAGCTTTTTTGAACGGGATTATTTAAATTCCGGTGTGCTTTTGCTTAACCTTAGAAAAATCCGTACAACCGAATTATTTAAAAAATGCCGTGAGCGTTGCCGCAGCACCGAAATGTTTATGCCCGACCAATCGGCGATAAACAAGCTTACAACCTATAAAAGAATCTGTCCGCGAAAATTTAACGAACAGAGAAAGCTTAAAAAGGATACGGTTTTTCAGCACTTTACAACAAGCTTCCGTTTCTTTCCCTGGTTTCATACAGTCAGCGTTAAGCCTTGGAACATAGACGGAATGCACAACACCCTTTCAATTTACGAGTACGACGACATACTATGCCGATATTTGGAGCTTAAGGAAGCATTTTTAAAAAAGGAGACCGTAAATTTATGAAAACCAATAACGAAATACCGATATTTTTTACCATTGACGATTCATATGCGCCCTTTCTTGCGGCGGCGCTTAACTCGGCTGTGAAAAATTCTTCAAAGGGCAGGCGGTATAAAGCAATAGTCTTATATCAGGAGCTTAGCGAGGATAATATAAGGCGGCTTCAAAGCCTTTCAAAGGAACATTTCGCTATTGAATTTATTCCGATGTGCGAGGGGCTTGAAAGTATTACCGACAGTATGTCCAACCGTCTGCGCTGTGATTATTTTACGCTGACGATTTATTTCAGACTCTTTATTCCCGCAATGTTTCCGCAGTATGATAAGGGTATTTATATTGACAGCGATGTCGTCCTCTTAGGTGACTTAGCGGAGCTTTTTGATACCGATATAGGCGATAATTATATCGGAGCCTGCAACGACCTTTCGGTGCAGGATGTGCCGCCGCTTTGCGAGTATATGGAAAAGGGAGTAGGCGTAAGCCGTTTTGAATATATAAATTCCGGCGTTTTGCTTATGAATCTTAAAAAATTGCGGGAAGCCGAGCTTGATAAGCACTTTTTAACACTGCTTAATAAGTATCATTTAGATTGTATTGCTCCTGACCAGGATTATCTGAATGCGCTGTGCAACGGCAAAATACATTATCTTGACGCGGTGTGGGACGCTATGCCCAACGAAAATAAGCCGCCGCTTGAAAACGCGAGACTTATACATTATAATCTGTTTTCAAAGCCGTGGTGCTACGACGGTGTTCAATACGGCGATTATTTTTGGCAGTATGCCGAGGACTGCGGCTATTTAAATGAAATTAAAAGCTACAAGGAAAACTATTCCGATGAGCAAAAAGAATCCGATTCAAAATGTATGGCACTGCTTGCCGAGCGCGGCGTTTTAATCGCAAATTCCGATATAACCTTTAAAAAGCTGTATGAAAGAGGCGAAAGAATAAGGCTATGATAATAGGAAACAACCGAACCGCGGTTATAGAGAATATACGAAATGCCGCGGAGGAGGGCGATTTTTACCGCAAGGTTGAGTTAGACGATCCTGTTTTAACACAAAAGGAAAGCCGTGAAATTACGGAAGGCTATCTCGCTGACCGAAAAAAGCCGTCATTTAAACTCAAATCCTTTGCGGCCAGACAGATAGCGAATATAGGCTCTTCATTACTTAATAGGCAAACCGAGATTGTCGGTGAGGAGAAGCTGCCCGATTTTAAAAAAGGCGCCATTATTACAAGCAATCATTTCGGACCGCTTGAGAATACAGTTATCCGTTATTTGGTAAGAAAGCACGGCAAGAAAAGGCTTAACATAGTAAGTCAGGTAACCAATTTCGCTATGACAGGCGTTATAGGCTTTCTTATGAACTATGCTGATACCGTACCTTTAAGCGACGATTTCCGTTATCTTGCAGGGGACTTTTTATCGGTTTTAAAGGAACTTCTTGAAAAAGATGAAGCGGTACTTATATATCCCGAGCAGGAAATGTGGTTTAATTACAGAAAACCGCGTCCCCCGAAAAGGGGCGCCTATCATTTTGCCGCAAAGCTGAATGTACCCGTAATTTCCTGTTTTGTAGAGATTATAGATACCGATGAAAAGGATACCGATGAATTTTATAAGGTAAAATACCGTCTGCATATACTTGATACCCTTTATCCCTCAAGCGAAAAATCGGCAAAGGAAAACAGCATAGAGCTTTGTCAAAAGGATTACGCGCTTAAAAAAGAAGCGTATGAAAGAATTTATTCAAAGCCGCTTCACTACCGTTTTGAGAAAAATGATATTGCAGGATGGATAGGTCACGATGTCTGAGAAGAAAATACGGTATTATGAAAATTACGAAACGGATTTTTTTGAAAACGGAGATTCTTACCGACTGCCTGATGATTATAAATGGGTGCGCAAAGATTTTCTATCCCGTATTTTATCAGCCATTATTTACACAGCTGCGCTGATTTTTTCAAACATCTATTGCCGTTTGTTTCTTCATTTAAAAATAGTTGGCGCCAAAAAGGTAAGAAAGGTAAAGAAAACGGGATTTTTCTTTTACGGAAATCATACCCAGCCTGTCGGCGATGTTTTCAATCCGGCGCTTGCCTGTTTCCCGAAACGCATTTATACCGTTGTAGGCGCGGCTAATTTCGCGCTTCCGGTTATAGGTAAGATTTTACCTTTTTTAGGCGCTTTGCCTATTTCCGATACTCTGCACGGTATGAAGGAGTTTAACAAAGCGGTTGAGCACCGTATAAAGGAAGGTCACCCTGTCATTATATATCCCGAGGCGCATGTCTGGGAATACTACACGGGTATAAGACCGTTTTCTCCGTCTTCTTTCAAATTTCCCGTAAAGCTTGATGTACCGGTATTCTGCTTTACGGTAACGTATCAAAAGCGGCGCTTAGGAAAAAAGCCGAAAGCAACGCTTTATGTAGACGGACCTTTTTTGCCCGAGGGCGAAACCGTCAAAGAAAAGGCGCAAACCTTAAGAAATGCAGTATACGATACTATGAAAGAGAGAAGCAAGGCGAGCACATATTCATATATTATATATAAACAAAAAGATGAGGACAGGTAAGCTTTGTGCCTGTCCTCGTAATTTTTATCGGTATTTAATTTCGGAATGGTGCGAAGAAATAAATTCGGTGTCGGTAAAATGCTCCGCAAGCATATCTTTTAAAGGTTCAATAACAGTATCTTCTGTATTGAAGTGTCCCGCGTCAAAGACCGATAAACCTGCGTTTGACGAATCAATGAATACATTGTGCTTTACATCTGCCGTGATAAGCGCGTCGCATTTTAGCCTTAAAGCGTCGTCTGAAAACTCGCCGCCGCTGCCCGAGCAGACAAGCACTTTTTCTATTCTTTTTCCGCAATCGGTGTATTTTACGCATCCGCCGAGAGATTTTTTAATTTTCTCGGCAAGTCCGTCTGCCGAAATCGGAGGGACGGTTCCCATTCGAAGCAGAAAACCGTTTGAAGCCGTAACGGTGGAAACACCGTTAAGACCCAGAGCTTTGCAAAGGCAATCGTTAACTCCGCCGTTTCCTACATCAAGATTTGTATGCATTGATATTACCGAAATACCGTTTTTAATAAGCTCGTACTGAACGCAATCTGCAAGAATGCTTTTAAGTCCTCCGAAAATTATCGGGTGATGCGTTATTATAAGCTCACAGCCATTTAGTACTGCGTTCTTTACGGCGCAAATATCGCAGTCAAGCACAACAAGCGCCTTTTTTACCTTGGCGCAGGGGTCGCCTATAAGCAGACCCGGATTGTCAAAATCACAGGCAAGCTCAATCGGGAATTTTTCATTAAGGAATTCATAAATTTCTTTAACTGTTGTCATAGCTTACTACGCCTTTTTTGAGAATGAATCCTTAAGGGCAACGGTGCGGTTGAATATAAGCCTACCGTCCGAAGAATCGCTGTCCACGCAGAAATAGCCCTGACGCATAAATTGGAACACATCGCCCGGCTTTGCAGAGGCAAGACTTTTATCGAGCTTGCAGCCGTTTAATACCTTCAGCGATTCGGGGTTGAGATTTTCGGCAAAGCTTGAAACACCCTCCTCATCGCTGGGATTCGGAACATTGAAAAGTCGGTCATATAAACGCACCTCGGCTTCAATGCAGTTTTGGGCGCTTACCCAGTGCAGAGTACCCTTGACCTTTCTGCCGTCGGGGGTTTCGCCGCCGAAGCTTTCGGGGTCGTAGGTGCAGTGAACTACGGTTATATTGCCGTCGTCATCGGTTTCGTGAGACAAATATTTAATATAGTACGCCCCTTTAAGACGAACCTCGCGCGCAGGGCAGAGTCTGAAATACTTTCCGGGCGGGTCAAGCATAAAGTCACCGCGCTCAATATAAATCTCGCGCGAGAATTCAACCGTTCTTTTACCAAGCTCGGGCTTATTCGGGTTAACCTCAACCTCTATGCTTTCTTTTTTACCTTCGGGGTAGTTATCTATAACTATTTTAAGCGGATCAAGCACCGCCATCGCACGATCGGCGTTTTCGTTTAAATAGTCCCTGACGCAGGACTCAAGAAGCGCGTAATCAATCACACTGTACGCCTTTGAAACGCCGATTTTATCAACAAATTTCCTTACTGCCTTTGCAGGATAGCCCCTTCTGCGCATACCGCACAGCGTTGCCATACGCGGATCGTCCCATCCGCTGACAAGTCCGTCGTTTACAAGCTTTAGGCATTTGCGCTTGCTTGTAAGGGTGTAGTTTACATTCATTCTGGCAAATTCAATCTGGCGCGGCGGATGGGGAATATCCAGCGCGTTTAAGAACCAGTTATAAAGCGGACGGTGATTTTCAAATTCAAGCGAACAAAGCGAGTGTGTAACGCCCTCCTTTGCGTCGCTTAACGGGTGGGCGAAATCGTACATAGGGTAAACGCACCACTTGTCGCCCGTGCGATGATGCGAAACCTTCATAATTCGGTAGATAATCGGGTCGCGCATATTAAGGTTGGAGGACGACATATCTATTTTAGCTCTTAGAACCATAGCCCCGTTGTCGAATTCACCCTCGGTCATACGGCGGAAAAGGTCCTTCGTTTCTTCTATGGGACGGTTGCGGTAGGGACTTTCACGGCCGGGCTCGGTAAGCGTTCCGCGGTACTCTCTTATTTCATCAGCAGACATTTCGTCTACATATGCAAGACCCTTGTCGATGAGTTTTAAGGCACATTCGTATATATAATCAAAATAATCCGAAGCATAGTAAACATTGTCCCAGTGAAAGCCGAGCCATTCTATATCCTGCTTTATCGCGTCTACATACTCCACATCCTCCTTAACGGGATTGGTGTCGTCAAGCCGCAGATTACAACTGCCGCCGTATTTTTCGGCGGTGGCAAAGTCTATGCATATCGCCTTTGCGTGACCGATGTGGAGATAACCGTTGGGCTCGGGCGGAAAACGGGTCTGAACACGGTCATATACGCCTTCCTTAAGGTCCTCATCAATAAAATCCAGTATAAAGTTGGAGGGAGCTTCTTCCTCCGTCATAATTTTGTTTTCGTCCATCAAAATACCTCCGTTAACCTTTTAAAGCGAGCTTACGGCATCGTCTATTCGCGCCATACAGCGGTCGTAACCTATTATCTTCATAATACTGCAAAGATCGGGCGTGTTTTGCCGTCCCGTTACCGCTATTCGCAAAACCGTGCTTAAATCTCCCGCATGCCCTTTAAAGGCTTCGGGATTTGCCTTGTATTCCTTGGTTTCGGCAGCAAAGCCGAGCTGCGGACAAAGCTGCTTGATTCTTTCAAACCATTGCTGACGGTCGTCATCAGGTGAGTATACATCCTTGTATAGCTTTAAAAATGCCTTTGCGTCCTCGGGCGCTATATTGTCGGGCAGGGTATAGTCCTTTTTATAAAGTCTGTCGTAAAAATATGAGAAATAATCCCTTGTTTCATTCCATTTGGCAATGTCGCGCCTCGGCTTTTTAACATCGCGGTCTATTGCGAAAACAGACTTTGTATAATCGGGATTTTCGGTTATAATGCCGTAAAATTCTTTGTCAAACTCTTTTGCCCAAGCGGTGATTTTTTCGTAAACTTCGGAGCTTGAAAGCTTTGAAACGGTAATTTTGCTTATATCCCTAAGCTTGTTTTCGTCAAATAGCGCTCCCGAAACGCTCATTTTCTTAAGATTGAATTTAAATTCCGAGCTGTTCTTATCGGGATTTGCGCGCCGCCAGTCCTCAAAGTCCGACGCCGCTATTGTCATAAGATATTCTTTCACGCAGTCGCAATCATACCCCTGCTCCGCAAAGAAATGAACGGCGGCTTCGGGGTCCTTGCGCTTTGAAATTTTGCGCTTTGCGCCGTTATCCAGCTTCATAATGGGGGAGATATGACCGTATTTTACAGGCTTAAAGCCGAGAATCTTAAAAAGCTGAAGGTGCTTCGGCACCGATGAAATCCACTCATCGCCGCGAAGCACATGGGTGGTGCGCATCAAATGGTCGTCAATCGCGTGGGCGAAGTGGTAGGTCGGTATACCGTCGGATTTAAGCAGTACAAAATCCTCATCGTTTTCGGGCATTTCTATTTTACCCTTAATAACATCCTCAAATACCACCTTGTTTTCCTCGTTGCCCGGGGATTTCAGTCTTATAACAAACGGCTTTCCCGAATCAATAAGGGCTTTTGCTTCGTTAAATGTGATGTTTCGGTGCTTTGCCCATTCGCCGTGGTAGCCTGTGCGTATTTTTCTTGATTCCTGTATTTTTCTTACCTCGTCAAGCTCCTCAGCGGTGCAGAAGCAGGGGTAGGCAAGTCCTTGCCTTATAAGTTCTTTAACATAGGTGCGGTAAATTTCCGCACGGCGGCTTTGTTTGTACGGTCCGTAATTTCCCTTTTCCTCTTCGCCGCTTATAAAGCCCTCGTCAATGTTTATTCCGAAGCGGAGAAGTCCGTCTATAATATCCTCAACGCCGCCTTCAACCTCACGCTTTTTATCGGTATCTTCAATCCTTGTGTAAAAAATTCCGCCGGTAGAAGAAGCGGTAATTCGGTTTACAAGCGCGGTAAAAAGCGTACCTAAGTGCAGGTAACCGGTGGGACTCGGCGCAATGCGCGTAACCCTTGCGCCCTCCGATAAGTTGCGCGGGGGATAAAGGTTTTCGTAAAAATCCGGTGTTTTATCAACATCGGGCAGAAGCAGTTCCGCCATCATTTCGTTTTCGTTCATAGTCCTCTCCTCTGATAAAAACAAACGGTATAACAAAAATACCGTTTGAATATGCTTATAAAACTTTAAGACAGTCAGTTATTTGAAAGCAGTTTATTAAGCTCGTTCATAAAGGTGTTTATATCCTTAAACTGGCGGTATACCGAGGCAAAGCGGACATACGCCACCTCGTCTATACCCTTAAGCTTTTCCATAACCAGCTCGCCGATTTTTTCACTGCTAACCTCGCGGTCAAGCGAGTTTTGAATATGATTTTCAATTTCGTCGATAACGCCGTCAAGCGTGTCAATCGAAACGGGACGCTTTTCGCAGGCGCGCAGAAGACCGTTCATAATCTTTTCGCGGTTAAAGGTCTCTCTCGACTTGTCCTTCTTGATTACTATTATGGGCAGACTTTCAATTATTTCATATGTCGTAAAACGCTTGGCGCATTTTAAACATTCGCGCCTGCGTCGAATACGCTCGCCCTCGTCCGTAGGACGCGAGTCAATTACCTTGCTTTCTTCAAATCCGCAAAAAGGGCATTTCATTTCACATAACCGCCTTACTTAAAGCTTTAATAATGATATTTTACTATATATACGCAGAAAATACAAGAAAAAAATACATATATATAAAAGCAAATAATTATTACAATTATTCACAGTTTCGTAATATAATTATTATATTATTATCTTTAAATAGTAGCAAAGAAAAATGGGGGAGCTGAAAAAATGGGACAGTATAAAATTTTAATTGTTGACGATGATGAGAATATCTGCGAGCTTTTGCGGCTTTATCTTGAAAAGGACGGATTTGAAACCGTGGTTGCCAATGACGGCGAAAAGGCGGTTGAGTTCTCGGCAAAATACAATCCTGATTTGATTTTGCTTGATATAATGCTGCCTAAGCTTGACGGCTGGCAGGTTTGCAGGGAAATACGAAAAACAAGCGCGGTGCCGATTATTATGCTTACCGCAAAGGGCGAAACCTTTGATAAAATACTCGGTCTTGAGCTCGGAGCCGACGATTATGTAAGCAAGCCCTTTGATACAAAAGAGGTAATAGCGCGCATAAAGGCGGTGCTTCGCCGCAGCAGCGCAAATGAAAAGTCGGGTCAGGTAAACGAGGTGCATTACGACAAGCTTTCTATAAACCTAACCAATTACGAGCTTGTTGTCGACGGCAAAAAGGTCGATACTCCGCCTAAGGAGCTGGAGCTTATTTATCATCTTGCAAGCAATCCCAACAGGGTTTATACAAGGGATCAGCTGCTTGACGAGGTTTGGGGCTTTGATTACTACGGGGATTCCCGTACGGTAGATGTGCATGTAAAGCGCCTTCGTGAAAAGCTTGAAAATGTGTCCGACCAGTGGTCGCTTAAGACCGTTTGGGGCGTAGGCTATAAATTCGAGGTAAAATAGCCTTATGAAGCTTAAGCTTTTTAAAAAATATTTTTTGACAACCGCGCTGATTATTCTCATCAGCCTTACGGCGATGATGATGATACTTGTACTGGTGTTCAACAATTACCTTGCGAGTTCAAAATATAAAACCTTAAGAGAATGTGTTACATCGGTCGTCGATATTGTTTCGGATTCAGACTTTTATAACGGCGATAACGCCGCGCTGTTTCATATTATGAACACTATTTCAAAGGTATCTGAAGTGGATGTCTTTATTGCGGACAAAAACGGCGAGGTAGTCATTTGCAGTTGTGATGAATGGTTAGAAAGCGGCGGTTGTGAGCATTCGGGCAGACTTGTTTCTCAGGATACGCTGGAGCGCGCCGAAAAGGGCGATATCAGGGAGCTTGGTACGCTTGATATATACGAAAATCCGCATTATGTGTCGGCGTCTCCGCTTTCCGACGGTAACGGCGGCTTTTCGGGCGCGGTGTTTGCAACGGCGCCTATGTCGGCGATTAAGATGCTTTTGAGGACATTGTCCAAGCTTTATCTTTTGTCCGCCGCAATACCGCTCGTTATAATGTTTTTTGCAATATATGCTATGACATACCGCCTTACAAAGCCGCTTAAGCTTATGTCGGAGGCGTCAAAGGCTATGGCAAAGGGCGATTTCTCACGCAGAATACCTGTTACAAGCGACGATGAAATAGGCGAGCTTGCGGTTTCCTTCAATCAGATGACAAATTCACTGGTCCGTCTTGAGGGTATGCGCCGAAGCTTTGTTGCCAATGTTTCGCACGAGCTTAAAACTCCTATGACTACTATCGGTGGGTTTATAGACGGTGTTATAGACGGAACTATTGAGCCGGATAAGCAAAAATATTATCTCGGTATCGCTTCGCAGGAGGTGCGGCGGCTATCAAGACTTGTCGAATCAATGCTTAGTATGTCAAAGCTTGAATCGGGCGAGTTTGTTTTAAAGCCCGAGCTGTTTGATTTCAGGGAGCTGCTTTGCACTATCGTCATAAGTCAGGAGCAGCGTATCGAAAAAAGAGGTCTTGAAATTTCAGGGCTTGATACAATGCAGAGCGTATCGGTAAAGGCCGACAAGGATTTAATACATCAGGTGGTTTATAATCTGGTGGATAACGCCGTTAAGTTTACCTATGAAAACGGGAAAATAAGCTTTGCGCTCAAAACCGAAAATCACCGTATGATTTTCGAAATTACCAACACAGGCAAGGGTATACCCGAAAGCGAGCTTCCCTATGTGTTTGAGAGGTTCTATAAGGTTGACAAATCCCGTTCCGCAAACAAAAACAGCACGGGACTCGGCCTTTATATCGCAAAAACCATAGTTAAAACTCACGGCGGCTCTATTTCGGTTACAAGCAAGGAAAACGAGTTTACAACCTTTACGGTTGTACTTCCGCTTTAATAATATTTGGAGGAAAATATGAACGAATTTAATAATAACGAAAATTCCGAAAAAAACGAATTACCGTCAGAGCCTGAAAACGGTACTGAAAATAATAACGATTACGGCGGCGAATTTACCGAAAATAATGATATTTTTCCTGACAGTGAAACACCGGAAAATTTCGGCGGATACTCCCAAAATTTCTCGCAGGACCGCGAAGACAACGAATACCGCAACAGCTATGAGCCGATTCAGTACAGCGAGGTAAAACCGATTGAAAGCTATAAGCCCGTAAGCCGCGGGCTCAAGGTGTTTTCTATTGTGCTTGCGGCGGTTATACTGCTTACCGGAAGCTGCACCGCAGGATATTTTTTGGGTAAAAGCAAAGCGTCTTTTTCATCGGGCGGAAAGGTATCGGTAGACCTTGCGGCAAAGCCGAAGGATACCGATGAAAGCACAGCGGC
>JAEDML010000109.1 GCA_016303035.1 Clostridiaceae bacterium
AGGTGTTTTTTCGACGCACCTGTCGCCGAAAAAACAAAAAATAAAAATCACACTTGAATACATTTTTGTTTTTTACAAACTAACGGGTGGGCTTATGCCCACCCGTTAATATTACACTAATCAGTTGCAGATTGTAATTTCGGTATCCTTATCAAAGAGGTGAATCTTATCGGTTTCAAGAGCAACCTTAATCTTATCACCCGGGCGTGCGGTGGAAGTCGGGCTTACGCGTGCGTTAATAGCCTGACCCTCGCAGTTCATATAAAGATAGGTCTCGGCACCCATAAGCTCGGTAACCTCAACATCAGCGTCAATCACGCCGTCCTTATATTGTGCAACAAGCTCTTCCTCATTATGAATGTTCTCGGGGCGGATACCCATTATAATATCCTTGCCTACATAGGCTTCAAGGCAGTTATCCTTATTCTTTTCAGCCGGAAGCTTAATCTTATAGGTAGAACCTGCTTCGGAGCCGAATTCAACAAAATAATCGTCGCCGGTCTTGGAAAGCTTGGACTCAATGAAGTTCATCTGCGGAGAACCGATAAAGCCTGCTACGAAGAGGTTGCAGGGATAGCGGTAAAGATTATTCGGAGAATCAACCTGCTGTACAACGCCGCTCTTCATAACAACGATACGGGTACCCATTGTCATAGCCTCAGTCTGGTCATGGGTTACATAGATAAATGTAGTTCCGAGACGCTGATGAAGCTTTGAAATTTCGGTACGCATCTGTGCGCGAAGCTTTGCATCAAGGTTTGAAAGAGGTTCGTCAAGAAGGAAAACCTTCGGCTCGCGTACGATTGCACGTCCGAGAGCAACACGCTGACGCTGACCGCCCGAAAGAGCCTTCGGCTTACGCTCAAGCAGATGCTCAATATCAAGAGTGCGTGCAGCCTCTTCAACACGGCGCTTAATCTCATCCTTCGGAGTTTTACGAAGCTTAAGACCGAATGCCATATTGTCAAAAACAGTCATATGCGGATAAAGCGCGTAGTTCTGGAAAACCATCGCAATATCGCGATCCTTAGGCGCTACATCATTTACAAGGCGGTCGCCTATATAAATTTCACCGTCGGAAATTTCTTCAAGTCCTGCAACCATACGGAGAGTTGTAGACTTACCGCAACCGGAAGGACCTACAAGGATTATAAATTCCTTGTCCTCGATTTCGAGATTAAAATCCGATACAGCGGTAACTCCGCCCGGATATCTCTTATAAACATTACGCAACGACAAACTTGCCATTTCAGAACCTCCTAATTAGCTAAAACACTTTCTGTCTTGTGTTATTATAACAAAACATCTCGAAAATTACTATACTAACAATATCCAATGTTGCAGTAAATATTTTGGTCAAAATGTATACTGTATTTTCTTAAACAGGCATAAATATGCTATTCTTTTCCATTTCTGTCAATTCTCTGGATAATCCTTCGGTAATATTTTCCGGAAGCGTCAAACCGCCTACCGACTTTCTGTGCAGCTCGTTTACCCCTATGCCGACCGTACCGAACATTCGCTTTATCTGGTGATATTTTCCTTCGGTAATCGTTATTTCGGCAACATTTTTATCAATACGCGTTAGCTTCGACGGAGCGCAGAGCGTACCGTCGCTTAATGTAACTCCCTCGCTGAATTTTCTGCAAATATCGGGCGTAATATCCGCATCAAGCCAAACTATATAAGTTTTCTTTATCTTTTTTTTAGGTGAAATAATCCTGTGCGCAAAATCTCCGTCGTCGGTTATAATAAGCAGTCCCGTAGTATCCCTGTCAAGCCTGCCTGCCGGGAACAGTCCCGATCTTTTTAATTCTTCGGGCAGAATATCTACAACAGTCTTTCTGCTTTTGTCGGTTGACGCAGACAAAACTCCGCGCGGCTTATTCATAATTATATAAATATTCTTTTTGTAAGCAAGCCGCTCGCCGTTAAATATTATCTGCTCTGTTTCAGGCGTTACAAGCATTCCGGAATCTTTTGCGACGGTGCCGCCCACAAGGACTTGTCCGCGGCGTATACAGGTCTTAGCCTCGCTTCTTGAAATATTAAACTGTGACGATATTATTTTATCAAGTCTTTCTTTATTCAAACTCTTCACCGTTTTTCTTTTTTCACAAGCGGCTGCATATCACCGTCAAAACAAACATCGGAAATATCGCCGCCTATAATTATGCCGCCGCATACTATAAGATTTATGTTCTTTTCACTGCCGTCTGTTATTCGGTATGTATATACCGTTGCTTTACTTCCCTTATAATCGCTTAAATCAAATCCTGCTTTTTTCTGCAGCTTATTATAATTTTTGTATACATCAGAAAAGCTTTCGGGAACGGTTATTTCCTTCGACGAAGTACAGCTGTCGTCTATATGATAACCGAGTCCGCGTATATATTCTGTTCTAAGCGCGTTTGTAGCGCCGTTTGTAAAAACAGTTCTTGCGGAAGCCGCCTCGGCCGCCACAATAATTACGATTATAACCGCCGCAAGTATGGCGGCAAGATTTTTCTTTGTAAAAATTACATACAGCTTCACGCATATCCCCCTGTTTCTCTGCTAAAGAATATGCGCAAATTAAAAATTTTATTACTCCAAAAGGCAAACCGCGTGTGCGGCAATACCGAGACCTTCACCCGTAAAGCCGAGTTTTTCCTCGGTAGTCGCCTTTATGTTTACTGCTGAAACATCAATTTCGCAATCCGCCGCAATATTTATACGCATTTCATCTATAAAGCTTGAAAGCTTAGGCTTTTGAGCTATTACCGTAGCGTCAATATTGCAAACTGAAAATCCTGCGTCACCTATCAACTTTACGGTTTTGCGAAGCAATATGCGGCTGTCTATTCCAAAAAGACTCTCATCGGTATCGGGAAAATGCTTACCTATGTCTCCGAGCGCGGCGGCGCCGAGAAGCGCGTCGCACACGGCGTGAAGCAAAACATCGGCGTCCGAATGTCCTTGAAGTCCGTACTCAAAGGGAATACACACCCCGCCTATTATCAGCTTCCTGCCCTTTTCAAGCCTGTGAACATCATATCCGTGACCTATTCTCATTCCTCGTCATTCCCCGCTATAAAGGCTTCAGCCGCCGCAAGGTCCTCCCTCGTAGTGATTTTTATGTTTTGATAGCTGCCGTTTACCGTCATAACACTGTATCCCGCCTGCTCCATTATTGACATATCATCGGTAAAAAGCGATAAATCTCCGGCTTTTTCCATAGCCGCACGGTATTTTTCAACATCGACTCCCTGCGGTGTCTGAACCGCGACAAGGCTTTCGCGGTTGGGAGTTTCAACCGCAAAGCCGTCCGAATCAATCCGTTTTACGGTGTCCTTGACCTTAACGGCGCAGGTTACCGCGTCATATTTTTCAAGTGAAGATACCACGCTTTTTATGACTGAATCAGGTACAAGCGGTCTTGCCCCGTCATGAATTAACGCCTTTTTATCCTTGGAATCCAAAACCGAGAAAGCTTTTTTTACCGAATCCTGCCTACAGCTGCCCCCGCTTACTATATCGGTAAGCTTGGAAATCATATAACGGTCTGCAAGCAACTGTATTTCGGGAATATCGTCTTCCCTTGCGGCAATTATTATTTTGGAAACCGAATCGCACCTCTCAAAGCAGAGCATTGTTCTGGCTATTACCGGAATACCGCCGATTTTTATAAACTGCTTATTAAGTCCCGACATTCTTGAAGATGAGCCTGCTGCCGCGATTATAACCGCTATGCCGCCCTGACTCGGCTCACACTCTTTATACTCAAGCTTTAATTCAATCTCTGTCATTTTTAATACCTGTGCTCCTGTTTTTTTCAATATCGGCATAAATCTGCGCCGCAGAGACGGCAAAGCCTATCCCTAAGCACCAGCCGCTTACAACATCACTTGTAAAATGGACATTAAAGTAAATGCGTGAAAAGCCTATTATGAAGGTTAAAAACGAGCAAATACATATTACCGCCGCC
>JAEDML010000110.1 GCA_016303035.1 Clostridiaceae bacterium
CCGCCGATTCGCTTCCTACAATACGCATTATCGTGAAGGTTGAATACGCAACCCCCCTTACCGAGCATACGGGCAGTGTCGCGGCAACGGTGTCGACACATTCCTCCACCGAAAGACCTGCCGCTATCATAGTAGATATTATTTTAGATGTAAGGGTTGAAAGTATGCTTGCCTTTACGCCGCTGCCAAGCCCGTCTGCAAGGACAACTACGGTTGAGTTTTCATCCTGCTCGATAACATCGACATGGTCGCCGCAAAGCTCTTCTCCGCAGTGAAATATACTGCGGTAGCCTATATCGGCGCAAAGATTATTCATCGCTTATCGACTCCTTAAGCTTGCTGAGAGCAATTTTAGTCTCTGCGGCGGTTTCACCGAGTAAAGACGCGATATCCTGAACAATACGCATCTGTTTTTCTACTACCTTATCTGCGATTTCGACCGTTTGATGGCTGATTTCATCCTTTTTCTGGCGCTGCTGTTCTTCATCGGTAACATCACGCAAAATACAGATAAGCAGTTTGTATTCCTTATCCTGCAGTACGGTCTGTTCCACATAGCGGTCATACTCCGCAAGATAAACGCGCTTATTTCTTATGCTTCTGCCGGTTCGCTTAACCTCCATAAAGGGTTTAGGGTCAAGTATTCTTATAACCTGCTCGCCCATTACATCGGATTCGCGCGGTATATTCATCAGCTTAAGCGCGGCGCGGTTTATCTGCTGAACCTCGAAATCCTCATTAAGCACAAGTATGCCGTTGGGCGTATTGTTGATTATATTACCCGAAAAGCTTTCAGCCTTTTCTTTAAGGTACGGCAGACACATTGAAACCTCCGCCTTGCCCTGAATAATCGCTATTGCCTTTTCTCGGCAGGTATCATATCCGCAGGAGCCGCAGTTAAGCTCGTCCTCGGGCTTTGTTTTGCCCATGCGATTAAGCGCCTCCCTGATTTCCGATTCGGAGGGCTGGGGCAGTTTGCGGTCGATAAATTCCATATTCTTGCGCAGATTTGAAGGCTCGGGCTGGGGAGTTTCAAAATCCTCATTACCTGCATAGTCCGAAACCGCCTTGTAATCCCTTACGGGAGAACGGTGGTATTTTTCCATAACCGGACCGCCGACACAGCTGCCGATGCAGGCGGACATCTCAATAAAGCAGCCTCGAAGACCGCCTTCCTCGATATCCCTGAGCGCGGATATACAGTTTTCAACACCGTCTATTGCAAGATAGGTATAGTCACTGCGCATATTCTTGCTCATAGTTTTAAGAATTCCGCCGGTTGTCGGGAAAAAGCGCGCAAGGCTGTTATCGTTTGAGTCAACCTTCTTTTGGAGCTCTATTCCCTCGCGTTTAAACCATTCGGTCAGTTCCTCATATGTAAGAACCGCGTCGGTTATTCCGCTGTAATAATCGGCCTCGTCTTTTTTGGCAACGCAGGGACCTATGAAAACCGTCTTGGCTTCGGGAATGCGTTTCTTAATATCTGCACAGTGCGCCTGCATAGGAGAAACGACATCGGCTAAATACTGAAGACAATTCGGAAAATACTTTTGAATAAGCAGATTTACCGAATGACAACAAGAGGAAATAAGTATTTCGCGGTGTTCGGTTTCAAGCAAACGCTCATATTCCCTTTTTACAATTGTAGCTCCTATTGCGGTTTCCTCAGCGTCGGCAAAGCCGAGCTTTTTAAGCCCTGCGCGAAGCTCTTCGATACCCACGCCGTCATAATTTGCTATAAAAGACGGCGCAACGCTGGCTATAACGGGATCGCCCGACTGTATCATAACCTTTACTTTTTCGGTCTCGTCGGCTATTTCCTTGGCGTTCTGCGGACAGATTACAAAGCACTGACCGCACAAAATACATTCATTTCCGACAATGTGCGCCTGATTTCCCGAAAAGCGTATCGACTTTACGGGGCAGTGCCTGATACATTTATAACAGTTTTTACAGTTTGATTTTTTAAGTCTTAAAAACTCCGACACAAACAGGCATCTCCCTACTTAATATTATTTAAAATATGCTCGTTAAAAAAGTCCTTAAAGGTTTCCTTTGTAATTCCGGTGTATATATTGTCGTCGACCTGAACGGTAACCCCCATACGGTTACACCTGCCGGTGCAAAAGCTACCGGCAAGTGTAATTTCGTTTTCAAGCTTATTTTCGGCGATAGCCTCCTCCATAAGCTTAACAATATCGTAAGAGCCTTTAATATGACACGAGCTGCCAATACAGATCTGAACGATCATTGCGCGCTCACCCGCGGAATAATATCATTTTCAAAAAAGCTGTCAACCGTATCGGGAGTAAGCGAATAAAAATCGTTATCAACCGTGACGCATACGCCTTTTTGGCATTTCCCCATACAAAATGTTCCGCCGAGTTCTATTTTCTCCTTGAGGTTGTTTTCGGCAATAAGATACTGAAGCTGTTCAACAACCTGTCTTGAACCCTTTAAGTGGCATGAACTGCCGATACAAACGGTAATTTTCATGGTATTTTCCCTCCGAATTATTATTCGTAATCTACAACGTCAACCCAAGAAAGCAGGAATTCGCGCTCTTTTTCGTTGCCCTTTACCGACTGTGAAGCCGCAACGATAGGAAGCCACTTTTCAACATACTGCTTTGCGGTATCGGTCTTTTTGCAGAATAACTCAAGATACTTCTTTGCGCCTTCGATATTTCCGTCAAGCCAGAAAAGCAGATAGGTTCTCGCAACATCCGCTGAGGCGTTGCCCTGGGTAGCGTGCGACCAGTCGAGTATATAGGGTGTTCCGTCTTCTGCAATGATGATATTGGAAGGGTTAAAATCTCCGTGGCATACCTTGTTGTGCTTGGGCATACCCTCAAGCCTTGTATGAAGCTCATACCTTGTTGTAGCGTCAAGGTCGGCTTCGCTTATTTTGCGGTTCATTTTATCCTTAAGCTTATTAAGCAGAGGAGCCTTGCGGCTTTGAACATCTATTTGAATATCAACAAATTTTTCAAGATATTCGTCAAATTTATCCGGATTTTCCTTCATAAGTTGGGCCATAGTCTTTCCTGCGATATACTCGCTTATAATTGCCCACTTGCCGTCGATCATTGTAACACCGAGAATTTTCGGAATTTTAAGTCCTGTTTCCTCGATACGCGCCTGATTTAAAGCCTCGTTAAGAATATCTGCCTTTGAATAATCGCTGTCGAAAACCTTAACTACCTTGTCTACATCTCTGTAAACGGTTTTTCCGGTTCTTACTGCAATAACTTTGTCTAAATTCATAAGTTTATCCTCCTGTTTTTAAAGGTAAAAATCAAACCTGCTCGTGCGTGCCGTAGTAAGCGTTAAGATACATCTGCTTGATTTCGCTCATAAGCGGATATCTCGGGTTGGCACCCGTGCACTGATCGTCAAACGCCTGCTCAACCATATTGTCAAGCCTGTCAAGGAAGTCCTTTTCGTCAATACCGTAATCCTTTATGGTCTTCTTAATTCCGACCTTTTCCTTAAGCTCATCAATAGCCTTTATAAGGTTTTCAACCTTTTCGTCGTCGTTCTTACCCTTAATTCCGAGATAATCCGCAACCTCGGCATAGCGCGCCTTGGTGTGAGGATGATCATACTGCGGGAAGGTACCCATCTTGGTGGGAACCTCGGCTGAATTAAAGCGGATAACCTCGTCAATCATAAGCGCATTGGCAACGCCGTGCGGAAGATGATGGAACGCACCGAGCTTATGCGCCATTGAGTGGCATACGCCGAGAAAAGCATTCGCAAACGCCATACCTGCCATAGTAGCGGCGTTGGCCATCTTTTCACGCGCAACGGGGTCGTTAGGACCGTTGTCGTAAGCAATAGGCAGATATTCAAATATCATCTTAAGGCTGCGAAGCGCAAGTCCGTCGGTATAATCGGTAGCAAGCATAGA
>JAEDML010000111.1 GCA_016303035.1 Clostridiaceae bacterium
AAGGAAAGCGACCGCGGAGCGGCAATGGCTGAGGAGCTTGCAAAATTCGGGGTAAAAACCGAAAACCGAGAAAATTCAATCAGGGTTTATAAGTCGGAGCTGAAAACCCCTTATTTACCGCTTTACGGTCATAACGACCACAGAATAGTAATGTCGCTTGCCGTGCTTTGCAGTACCGTCGGCGGAACTATTTACGGAGCCGAGGCGGTTTCAAAAAGCTTTCCCAGCTTCTTTAATAAGCTGAAAAAACTCGGAATCGTGTTAAGGACTGATAATATATGAAGCTTGATAAAAATTTAAATATACTTATTGTGGGCTTAGGTCTGCTCGGCGGCAGCTATTCAAGAGCTTTAAAAAAGCAGGGTTACAAGGTAAGCGCGATAACCAAGAAGCAGTCCTCTGTGGACTATGCCTTGAATAACGAAATTGTTGATTACGCGACCGTCGAGGTGGATAAAGAGCTTATCGGTAGTGCGGATTTAATTGTTTTTGCACTGTATCCTCATGTGTTTACCCAATGGGTAGAGAATTATCAGCAGTATTTTAAAAGCGGAGCCGTTTTAACCGATGTTACCGGCGTTAAGGGCTGTATTGTAGGGAAAATTCAGAATATGCTGCGCGATGATGTTGAGTTTATAAGCGCCCATCCTATGGCAGGACGGGAGGTAAGCGGTGTAGAAAACAGCGACGACGGTATTTTTAAAAATGCCAATTACATTGTAGTCCCAACCGAAAAAAATTCCGAGGCGGCCGTCACGCTGTGCAAGGACTTAGGCGAGACGCTTGGATTTGCCAAAATCAGCGAGCTAACGGCTGAAAAGCATGATGATATGATTGCTTTTCTTTCACAGCTTACCCACTGTATAGCGGTATCGCTTATGTGCTGCAATAATTCACCCGACCTTGAAAACTATACGGGCGATTCTTTCAGGGATCTTACGCGTATAGCGCGAATCAACGATGAAATGTGGAGCGAGCTGTTCTTGCTTAACCGTGACGCTCTGCTTAAAGAGATGGAAAGCTTTAAGTCTTCGTTTGACGAGCTTTACGATAAGATAAAGAGCGGCGACCGCGAGGGTATGCGCGAGATGATGCGCTGCTCCACCGAGCGGCGTAAACGGTTCGATAAGAAAAGCTGAAATCAGTATTAAGGAGATATATTTATGAATTTAAAATTTTTAAGAAAGCTTCCGATTCCTCAGCAGATAAAAATGCGGTATCCCGTAACCGAGGATATGGCGAAAATTAAGGCCGAACGCGACGAGGAAATTAAAAAGATTTTTTCGGGTGAATCGGATAAATTCTTGCTTATAATAGGACCCTGCTCGGCAGACAGCAGGGATTCGGTGCTTGATTATATATCACGGCTCAGGCTCATAGAGGACGAAGTAAAGGATAAAATACTGATAATACCGCGAATATATACCAATAAGCCGAGAACTACGGGAGACGGCTACAAGGGTATGCTTCATCAGCCCGACCCGGATGAAACTCCCGATATGCTTAAGGGAATCGTCGCTATACGCGACCTTCACATGAGCGCATTAAGGGATTACGGATTTACCTGCGCGGACGAAATGCTTTATCCCGATAATCACCGTTATCTTTCCGATTTGCTGGCATATGTCGCGGTGGGCGCCCGTTCGGTGGAAAATCAGCAGCACCGTCTTACCGCGAGCGGACTTGACATTCCCGTTGGAATGAAAAACCCAACAAGCGGCGACCTTACGGTAATGATGAATTCAATAAAGGCGGCGCAGCACAAGCACACCTTTATTTACCGCGGATGGGAGGTAGTGAGCGAAGGAAACCCCTATGCCCATGCCATTATGAGGGGATATGTAGATTTTGCAGGAAAATGTGTTTCCAATTATCATTATGAGGACCTTGTAAAGCTTAACGAGCTTTACGGCGCTTCGGGACTTATAAATCCCTCAGTAATTGTCGATACCAATCACTCAAATTCAGGAAAGCAGTATCTTGAACAGGTACGCATTGCAAAGGATGTTGTTTACAGCTGCAACCATAACAAAGACATACGCGCCCTTGTAAAGGGACTGATGATAGAAAGTTATATTGAGGACGGCGCGCAGAAAATCGGCGAGCACTGCTACGGAAAATCAATAACCGACCCGTGCCTCGGCTGGGAAAAATCAAAAAAGCTGATTTACAAAATAGCTGATACGCTAAAATAAAGGACGGCGTAATTATGGAAAAGTACATTCACAGGGTACAATACTACGAAACCGATAAAATGGGGTTTGTCCACCATTCAAACTATATTCGCTGGTTTGAGGAGGCAAGGAGCGATTTCTTCAATAAAGTCGGCGCCCCTTATACCGAGACCGAAAGGCGAGGAATAATAAGTCCCGTGCTGTCGGTAAGCTGTAAGTATATAAAGTCCTGTTATTACGATACAGATATTGCAATTAAGGTAAATCTTGTAAAATACGGCAATGTAAAATTTGTGATGAAATACACGGTTACGGACGCCGAAACGGATGAGTTAAAGGCAGAGGGAGAAACCGAGCACTGTTTTCTTAATAATGACGGTAAGGTTATTTCATTAAAGCGAGAATGGCCCGAAATGCACGATTATCTTTTAAAACTGTCAGAATCGGAATAAATATTTGCCTAATGAGATTATACTGTAACATAAGGGGTGTTTTATATGTTTAAAGAAATAAACGCAAAAGAGCTTAAGGAAAATTTTATTAGGTTGATTTCCGAAGAATGGTCGCTTATAACCGCGGGAGATGAGAGCGGATATAATATGATGACGGCTTCGTGGGGCTTTGCGGGCGAAATGTGGGGAAATGACGCGGTTATGGCGGTAGTTCGCCCCCAGCGCTACACTATGGAATTTATTGAAAAATCCGATTACTTTACGCTTAGCTTTTACGGCGATAATAAAGCGGTGCATAAGGTCTGCGGCTCAATGTCAGGCAGGGATGTAAACAAAACCGAGCTTACGGGTCTTACGCCTGTATTTGACGGTAATTCGGTATACTTTAAGCAAGCACGGCTTGTAATCATTTGCAAAAAGCAGTATGTTCAGCCAATGGAAGAAGAATTCTTTACCGACCGCGAATGTCTTAAGTGGTATGACAATAGAGATTATCACTATATGATAATAGGAAAAATCGAAAAGGTGCTTTACAGCGAATAAAAACAGCGTCGGTGGGGATATCCTCACCGACGCTGTTTCTAACCGATATTACTTTATAACCAAAATCATGGTGCCTGCAACAATGGAAGTAAGACCGAGCAATGCCTTTTTTGAGAGCTTTTCCTTAAAAACTATGTAGGAAAAGGCTATAGTTACTAGAATTGAAAGCTTATCTATCGGAACAACGGCGCTTGCAGGTCCGTCCTGAAGCGCTCTGTAATAGCACAGCCACGAGGCTCCCGTTGCAATGCCCGAAAGACAGATAAATCCAAGCTCCTTTTTCGGGATACCTTTAACACGGTTTGCCTTTTTTGCGGCAAAAACCAAAACCCACGCCATTATGAG
Organism: Clostridiaceae bacterium; assembly: GCA_016303035.1. Classification (GTDB taxonomy): domain Bacteria; phylum Bacillota; class Clostridia; order Oscillospirales; family Acutalibacteraceae; genus UBA737. The sequence continues at coordinate 3,515 of JAEDML010000111.1, forward strand.
TACAACGCAGGTGCGTATAGCCGTACCGAGGTTTGATTCTACACCCTGAATACCGATTTTGCCGAGAATGGCGGTAAGGCTCGCAAATACGGCGGAAAGCACAGCATATAACAGCCATGAACGGTTTTTGGATGTACCCGTGGAATCCTTTTTCTGTATCATAAGCAGAGTTCCTACCGTAATAAGCGCAACTGCAAGTAATTTAAAGACCGTTACGCCCTCGTTAAGAAATATTAGGGCAAGTAAAACCGTTAGCGCCGTACTTGCTTTGTCAATCGGTACAACCTTGTTGATATCTCCGAGCTGTAAAGCTTTGAAATAGCACAGCCATGACGCGCCTGTCGAAATTCCGGAAAGTAT
>JAEDML010000112.1 GCA_016303035.1 Clostridiaceae bacterium
GCCGCCGTTAAAACACAGTTTTAGCGGCGGATATTTTATATTACAGAGACATTAAAAATAATTGACAAAACAGCGCCGTAATCGTATAATTATAGTAGTTTAACCTCGTTATAGGGGTTTTTTTATTTGTCAGGCAGGGGGGATTTGTTGTGGAAGAAAAAATTCTTGAATTGATTGAAGCAAGAAAGTTCGGAGGACTCAAAGAACTGTTATCCGAAATGAACCCTGCCGACATTGCCGAAATATTGGAGGAGGTTTCGGAAAAAGACCTTCCCGTTATATTCCGTATTCTCCCTAAGGAGCTTGCGGCAGACACATTTGTTGAAATGGACAGCGAAATGCAGCAGCTGCTTATTGAAGCCTTCAGCGATACCGAGCTTAAAGAGGTTATGGACGAGCTGTTTATGGACGATACGGTCGATATTATCGACGAGATGCCGGCAACCGTTGCAAAGCGAATTTTAAAGCAGGCGGGCGCCGCAAAGCGCAAGATGATAAATCAGCTTTTGGCATATCCCGATGACAGCGCAGGCAGCATTATGACCACCGAGTATGTAGACCTTAAAAAGGGAATGACGGTGGACGAGGCCTTTGACCGCATAAGGGAGATAGGTGTTGATACCGAGACAATTTACACCTGCTATGTCACCGATCGCAGCCGAAGACTTTTGGGAATTGTAACGGTTAAGGATCTGCTTTTAAATAAAAAAAGCTGTATCATCAACGATATAATGGAGGAAAATATCATTTTCGCCAACACTCTTGACGATAAGGAAGAGGTTGCGGGAATGTTTGAAAAATACGATATTCTGGCGCTTCCGGTTGTAGATAAGGAAAGCCGTCTTGTCGGAATTGTCACGGTAGATGACGCTATCGATGTAATTCAGGACGAGGCGACCGAGGATATCGAAAAAATGGCGGCTATTTTACCTTCGGATAAATCGTATTTCAGAACCGGCGTATTCAGCACATTTAAGGCGCGTATACCGTGGCTTATGCTGCTTATGATATCGGCAACCTTTACAGGCGCTATAATTTCAAGCTTTGAAAACCGGCTTACCGCTTTCCCCGCGCTTATTGCCTTTATTCCCATGCTTATGGACACGGGCGGAAATTCGGGCAGTCAGGCCTCGGTTACCATTATACGCGGTATGTCGCTCGGCGATATAGAATTCAGGGATATACTGAGGGTTATATGGAAGGAAATCCGTGTGGCGTTTTTCTGCAGCGCAGCTCTTGCCGCGGTCAACTTTATTAAACTGTGGCTTGTAGACTATCTTGTGCTTCATACCTTTGACGCCGGCAGACAAATACCCGAAATTCTGGTTGTCTGCGCTACGCTTTTCCTTACGGTTATAGTGGCAAAGCTTGTAGGCTGTACGCTGCCTATGCTTGCCAAAAAGGTGGGGTTTGACCCTGCGGTTATGGCGAGTCCTTTTATAACAACGATTGTAGACGCGGTTTCTTTGGTGATTTACTTCAATATTGCGTCGTTTATTATAGGAGTATAGCTAATGAAAATTAACGGAGATGAAGTAATGCCTATAAAGGGGTTTGACAATGAAAAATATATAAGGCTGCAATCGCAGAATATACGCGACAGAATTGCAATGTTCGGCGGTAAGCTTTATATGGAGTTCGGCGGAAAGCTGTTCGACGATTACCACGCGGCAAGGGTGCTTCCGGGCTTTGAGCCGGACGCAAAGGTGAAAATGCTGCTGAATTTTAAGGATGACGCCGAAATAGTCATCGCAATCAACGCCGATGCTATTGAGAAAAACAAGCGCCGCGGCGATTTGGGTATAACATACGACCTTGATACATTAAGGCTTATCGACGCTTTTAGGGGAATAGGTCTTTATGTCGGCAGCGTTGTGATTACAAGGTATACGGGACAGCCTTTGGCGGCGGCATTTGAAGAGCGGCTTAAGGCTCTCGGCGTAAAGGTTTACCGCCATTATCCGATTAAGGATTACCCATCAAATATTCCTTTTATCGTAAGCGAAGAAGGCTTCGGTAAAAACGATTATATCGAGACCGAAAAAAAGCTTGTAATAGTAACCGCTCCGGGACCGGGCAGCGGCAAGATGGCTACCTGCCTTTCTCAGCTTTATCATGAGCACAAGCGCGGCGTAAAGGCCGGATATGCTAAATTTGAGACCTTCCCGATTTGGAGCATACCGCTTAAGCACCCTGTAAATGTGGCGTACGAGGCGGCAACCGCCGATCTTAACGATGTTAATATGATCGACCCGTTCCATCTTGAAGCGTACGGCAAAACTGCGGTAAATTATAACCGCGATATTGAAATTTTCCCCGTGCTTAACGCTATGATGGAAAAAATACTCGGAGAATCCCCGTATAAAAGCCCTACCGATATGGGCGTAAATATGGCGGGCTTCGGAATAGTGGACGACGAGGCTGTAAAGAAAGCCGCAAAGCAGGAGATTATAAGAAGATATTACGGCGCGCTTGTTAATGTGCGTCAGGGTATGGGCTCTGAAGATGAGGTTTCAAAAATCGAGCTTCTTATGAATCAGACAGGTGTTACCGCCGAAGACCGACCCGTAGTTAAGGCTGCGCTTAAAAAGGCTGCCGATACGGGTGCGCCGGCGGCGGCAATGGAGCTGCCCGACGGCAGAATAATTACGGGAAAAACCTCAAAGCTCTTAGGCGCGTCCTCGGCTCTGCTGCTTAACTGTTTAAAGGAATTTGCCGGAATACCCGACAGCATAGAGCTTATATCCCCCAATATAATCGGTCCTATACAGTCGCTTAAAACCGAGATTATGGGTAACCACAATCCTCGGCTGCACACCGATGAAATTATGATTGCGCTCTCTATCTGCGCCGTTACAAGCGATACCGCAAAAAAGGCGCTCGAGCAGGTGCACAAGCTCCGAGGTCTCGAAGCACATTCAAGCGTTATACTTTCAAGGGTGGACGAGCAGGTGTTCAGAAAAATAGGCGTAAATATTACCTTTGAGCCGCAGTATCAGACTAAAAAGCTTTATCACAATTAAAAAATATATTTTTTGCTTGACAAGACATCTCTTTTGTGATAGACTATTGCCAACCAATAAAGTAGGTTTTATCGGTTTAATTTTTCGGAAAGGAAGACTTAAGGCTATGAAGTACATCGTTGCTGATTTCAATATGTATGATATGTCTATGCGCATGTTTAACTGCATGTGCCGTTTTTGCTGCGCCCTTAAGTCTTTTGTTTGATCTGATTTTACTGTTTTGCAATCGGAACGGCAGGGGCTTAAAGTGTCTCCTGCCGTTTTTAAATTAGGTTACTTACGGCTACAAATTAAGAAAGCTACGGTGGTTTTGATGATAGAAATAAAACATCTTAACAAAACATATACAGTACAGGGCGGAAGCATTACCGCGCTTGACGATATAAGCCTTACTGTAAACGACGGTGAAATTTTCGGAATTATAGGTCTTTCGGGAGCGGGCAAAAGCACGCTTGTAAGGTGCATAAATTTGCTTGAGCGCCCCACATCGGGCGAGGTTATTCTTGACGGTAAAAATCTTACCGCTATGTCCGAAAAGGAGCTTCTGCTTACACGCAGAAATATCGGAATGATTTTTCAGGGCTTTAACCTTTTTGAGCAGAGAAATGTTTTAAAGAATGTATGCTATCCGCTTGAAATCGCAGGGGTCAAAAAGGAAGAGGCCCGAAAAAAGGCTATGGAAATGCTTGAGCTTGTAGGTCTTTCCGAAAGGGCAAGGTCTTATCCCTCTCAGCTTTCGGGCGGACAAAAGCAGAGGGTAGCTATTGCAAGGGCGCTTGCTACCGACCCGAAATACCTGCTTTGCGATGAGGCTACAAGCGCGCTTGACCCCAATACCACGCAGTC
>JAEDML010000113.1 GCA_016303035.1 Clostridiaceae bacterium
AGGTATCGGTAGACCTTGCGGCAAAGCCGAAGGATACCGATGAAAGCACAGCGGCTGAGGTTTATGAGCAGATAAATGAGTCGATAGTCGGGATTTATGTATATAATACGAGCGGTCTTGCGGCACAGGCAAGCGGCGTGATATATTCCGACGACGGATATGTAGTTACAAACGACCATATTTATTCCGAGGTGCCTTTGCCGAAATTCAAGGTTTACACCTACGACGGCAAGGAGTATGACGCCGAATATGTCGCAGGTGATTCTATAAGCGATCTTGCAGTTATTAAGGTTAAAAACGCCAATCTTAAAGCGGCGGTTTTCGGAAATTCAGGTGAGCTTTACTGCGGTGAAAATGTCGTGGCCGTGGGAAGGCCTAACGGCGCCGCAGAAAGCTCCAGCATAACAAAGGGTATAATATCGGCGCTTAACCGCCGTGTAAAGACGACCTCTAACTATTCGTCACGCTTAATTCAGACCGACAGCGCAATAAACCCTGGCAGCTCGGGCGGCGCACTTGTTAATATGTACGGTCAGGTTGTGGGAATTACCTCTTCAAAGCTTGCGGGCGTGGCTTATGATCTGGTAGGCTATTCAATACCCACAACCACCGTTAAACGCATTGTCGAGGAGCTTATTTCAAACGGTAAGGTTACAACAAGGGCAAAGCTCGGCATAACATATACCGCAATAGATTCGGTAATGTCCGAAATTAAGGGCTATGATTATGTGGGACTTTATGTCGCAAGCGTAGGGGAGGACAGCGACCTCTACGGAAAATTATCCGCAGGCGATGTTATTACCCACATAAACGGCATTGAGATTACTAAAGACGATGTTGTTCTTGACATTATAGACGACAGCAAGGCAGGCGATAAGGTCACCTTAACGGTAATTTCTTCGGGCAGTACTCGAGAATATGAAGCGACTTTAAAAGCCAATATAGGCGAATCAAGCTATAAAACCCAGTTGACCGAGGATGACAGCAGCAGCTTCTCCTCGGGCGGAAGCTTTAATTTTCCGCAGGGAGAATAGATAAAAACAATAAATATAAGTTTTAAAACCGCCGTATTCAAAAGCAATTTTGAATACGGCGGTTTTTACATAAAATTACAAAATTCCGTCATTCTTATCGACAACATTTGCGGTTAAGGAGATATATAATTGAAATATCGGGAGTGATAGGCATGGTTGTTTACGCCGATGTTTTGATTGTGCTTAATCTTATTGTGGATTATTTTCTGCTGCGCGCTTCGGCTAAGATTTCAGGCGTAACACCGGGTGTGTGGCGAATGCTCGGCGGTGCCGCGGTCGGTGCGGTATCTTCGCTTTACATATTTTTACCTCAAAGCGGAATTATGCTTGAACTGCTTTTTCGTATAGCCGTATGCCTTGTAATGACAGCCTGCACTTTCGGCTTTCGCACCCTTAAAGCCTATTTTAAAAATGCCTTCATACTGTTTGCCGTAACCTGCGCCTATGCCGGAATGATGATAGCTCTTTGGTATGTTTTCAAGCCAAACGGTATGATAATAAACAATTCGGTTGTATATTTTGACATTTCACCCGTAGTTTTGGTAATATCCGCCGTTATAGGTTATATTCTGTTTTCGGTATTTTCAATGATTTTTTCCCGAAATTCAAAGTGCGCCGAAAGATGCAACGTAACGGTATTTGCCGACGGAAAAAGCACCGATATGAGCGCAATTGTCGATACGGGAAATTCAGTAGAGGATGTCTTCGGCAGCTCGGAGGTTATAGTCGCCGATAAAAGCAATATAGAAAGGCTGTTCGGCGATGTTTCCGACCGTGAAAAAGAGTCCTTGAAAAAACGGTACAGGGTACTGCCCTGCGGAACCGTTACAGGCGGCGGTATGCTTGAAGGCTATCGCTGTGACAGCGCAGTTATAACCGAAGGCAAAAAAAGCGTAACGCTTAAAAATCCTATACTTGCGGTTTCCAAGGTCAGACTTGACGATGACTATTCTGCCATTGTAAATCCGCGTATTTTTACAAATTGAGAGTGATAGTGATGAAGCTTAAATTATTTTTGTGCCGCCTTTTAATGCGCTTGGGGCTTATAAAGCATTCGTTTTACATAAACGGAGCCGAAACCCTGCCTCCGCCGCTTTCCGCAGAGGAGGAGCAGGAAATTCTTGAAAGCAACGATAAAGAAATGCAGGAAAAGCTTATCGTACATAATTTGCGGCTTGTAGTCTACATAGCAAGAAAGTTTGATACAAGCGGCTGTAATATAGAGGACCTTATTTCAATAGGAACAATAGGTCTTATTAAGGCGGTAAACACCTTTTGTCCCGATAAAAATATTAAGCTTGCAACCTACGCTTCGCGTTGTATAGAAAACGAGATTTTAATGCACCTGCGTAAGAATTCATCAAAGCGAAACGAAATATCCATTGACGAGCCGCTTAATATAGATTGGGACGGTAACGAGCTGTTGCTTTCCGATGTGCTGGGAAGTGACGGCGACGAGGTAGGCCGCGGTATTGAGCAGGAGGATGAGCGTTGTCTTTTAATGAGCTTTGTCGGAGAGCTCCCGGTACGCGAAAAGCAGATAATGGAGATGCGCTTCGGTATGAACGGATATAAGGAATATACCCAAAAGGAGGTTGCCGACAGTCTCGGTATATCCCAGTCGTACATTTCAAGACTTGAAAAGCGAATAATAGGCAAGCTGAAAAAACAGATTGAAAAAGCAGTGTAGCGGTGATAAAATATTCTCGGTGATTTAATGGAGCGTTTTTTTGGTTTTCTTCCGTATTATCTTATTTTAATAAATACAGTTGCGGCAGCGGTGTGTATGCTTGATAAAATTCAGGCGAAAAGGCACGGTCGGCGGATAAGTGAAAAAATGCTTTTCTTTCTTTCGGCGGCGGGCGGCAGTGTAGGAATGTATGCGACTATGCGGATTATCCGACATAAAACGCTGCATAAAAGGTTTATGATAGGTATACCGTTGATTTTTGCTGTTCAGGCTTTGCTTTTGATTTATCTTTATTTTAAATATTTGTATTGACAAATGCAATATTTTGCCATAAAATGAATGTATAATCTTCGGGGCGGGGTGCAATTCCCCACCGGCGGTACAGCCCGCGAGCCGCTATATGCGGTTGATTTGGTGAAATTCCAAAGCCGACGGTTATAGTCCGGATGAAAGAAGAATGTTGCATAGATATTGCATTCACGCCCTCTTTTTAAGAGGGCGTTTTCTTTTCCCCGAGAAAAGAAAGGAAGAAAAATTATGAAAAAACAAATCAATGTAAGAGCGGTTGCGGTAAGCGCTGTTATGGGGGCTGTAGGCTTCGTTTTAATGCTGCTTGAATTTCCGCTGCCCTTTTTAATTCCACCCTTTATCAAGCTGGATTTTTCGGAAATTCCTGCTATTATCGCGGCGTTTGCATTGGGCCCGTTTTACGGCGTGCTTGTGTGCCTTATAAAAAATTTGCTGCATCTGTTCGCAACTACGTCGGCAGGGGTGGGTGAGCTTTCAAACTTCTTACTGGGCGCAGTGTTTACGGCGGTTGCCGGAATTTATTATAATCGTCACAGAAACCGCAGGGGAGCGCTTATCGGTGCGGTTGCAGGCTCGTTTCTTATGGCGGCGGTAAGCGTAGTTACCAACTATTTTGTTGTCTATCCGGCTTACACCGTGCTTTACGGTATGCCTATGAACGCCATAATTGATATGTATAAAGCGCTTTTGCCGGCGTCCGATAATCTTATAAAGTCCTTGCTAATATTTAATCTTCCCTTTACCTTTGCAAAGGGAATTATTGATTCCGCCGTATGCTTTGCGGTTTATAAGCGTCTTTCTCCCGTTTTAAAGCGGTTTAGTAAAAAATAA
>JAEDML010000114.1 GCA_016303035.1 Clostridiaceae bacterium
GACTCAAAATATTCCGACATTGTTGAGAAAACAATCTATAACGGAGTAATGTCGGGCGTTGCATTAGACGGAAAATCCTTTTTCTACGAAAATCCGCTTGAAATAGATCCAGATTTCAATAATGTAAATACTTCGTCTCTTAAAACAAAGAAACGTTACCCGATTACACAGCGGCTCCAGGTGTTCACTTGTTCCTGCTGTCCGCCTAATATACTGAGATTTGTGGCTTCCGTAGCCGGATTTTTATACAGCTTTGATGACGAGACTGTTTATGTGCATCAGTATATGGATTCCAAAAGTGAAACCGACGGCATAAAACTTATACAGAAAACCGAATATCCTAAAGACGGCAAGGTTACGGTAAAATGCTGTGCGGACAAGAAATTTATCGCTTTCAGAATTCCGGGCTGGTGTAAAAAATTCAGTATTAACCGAAATTATACCATGAAAAACGGATATGCTTATGTTGCTCTTAACGGAAATGATGAAATAGAAATTGAGTTTGATATGCATGTAAGACTTATTGTCGCCAACCGCCGCGTTCATTCCGACGCGGGACGGGCAGCAGTAATGCGCGGTCCTGTTGTTTACTGCGCCGAGGGAGTTGATAACGGCGCGGATATTAAGAGTGTTTCACTTAATACAAATGCTGACTTTGAGGTGTGTGACAGCGAATTTTTACTGCCCATACTTAAAACAAAGGCTTTGCGCCCCAAGGAAACCGAAAGCCTTTACTACGAGGCAGGCGATGTTTACGAGGAAATACCGCTTACCCTTATTCCGTATTACGCTTTCGCCAATCGAGGCGAGACTGAAATGCAGGTATGGCTTTTATTAAGGTGATAGTAAAAACATGATATTATAAAATACATAATGTCAAATAGATTAGTAATCGCACAGACGGAAATTGCTGTCTGCGCGATTACTTTTTTCTTTTCAATTATCAACTCAAAAGCAGACTTAAAATGTATAATTATTTTGCTATGTCTGTATCTTTATAGTTATGCTTGATTTAGGATTTTTATCATCCAATATTTTTTAAAAACGGTTGATTTACCCACCGTGTTAGTGGTATAATTGGCATATCAATAATATCAACGGTGAAAAGAATGAAGCTTACAGACATACTTAAAAAAGAAGAATTATCAATTTCATATGAGGTTTTTCCGCCCAAGGTAGATACAGCGTTTGAAAGCGTGAAAACCGCGGTTGAAAAAATCGCGGAATTAAGTCCCGCGTTTATGAGCGTAACCTATGGCGCAGGGGGAGGGACCGACCGCTATACCGCCGATATAGCAAGGGATATTCAAAACCGCTTCGGCGTGCCAATGCTCGCACACCTTTCCTGCGTTTCCTCAACGCGAAACGCTGTGGCGGATATGATAGAAAGGCTTAAGCAGTACGGTATTGAAAATGTATTGGCACTGCGCGGAGACCTCACGCCCGAGCATAAAAATACCGACGGCAGTAATTGGGATTACCACCATGCATCCGAGCTGGTTCGTGAGCTTAAGGCGTCGGACGGCGATTTTTGTATCGGCGGCGCTTGCTATCCCGAAATTCACCCCGAAAGCGCCGACAGCAAGGAGGACATACGCCATTTAAAAGAAAAGGTAGACGCCGGCTGTGATTTTCTTACAACGCAGATGTTTTTTGACAATAATCTGCTTTACAGTTTTTTGTATAAAATACGCGAGGCAGGTATAACGGTGCCTGTTCTTCCAGGAATTATGCCTATTACCAACGCGCGTCAGGTTGAACGGGCGATAAAGCTTTCCGGCTCCTTTATGCCCCAGCGCTTTAAAAGCATAGTTGACCGTTTCGGAAATGACGACGCGGCAATGCTGCAGGCAGGAATAGCCTATGCCACCGACCAGATTATTGATTTATTTGCAAACGGCATTACGCATGTACATATTTATTCGATGAATAATCCGTCTGTGGCGGCGGGAATTCTAAATAACCTTTCGGATATAATAGGAAAATGATTACGGTAAAAAATTTTGAAGCGCCGATTATAGATAACTCGGAAATTTTGCGTTATGCAGGGTGTAAAGCCGCAACTCCGGAAATAAACGATTTAATAAGCGAATGTATTTCTGAGGTTTCGGACAGGCTTTCATACCGCGTATGTTATCAGGAATACGAAATTGTCCGTAAGGGGGATTACCTTGTTTTCGGCGGTGTAACAACAAGCTCCGAAACGCTTAAAAAAGCCCTTAAAGGCTGTGAAAGGGTATTGATATTTGCCGCTACAATCGGTGTTGAGCTTGACCGACTGATTTTAAAATACAGCCGTACCAAACCCTCGCGCGCGCTGATTCTTCAGGCGCTCGGAACCGAACGGATTGAGAGCCTTTGTAATCTGTTCTGCGGCGTAATGAAGCTGCGGCCGCGTGTAAGCCCCGGCTACGGCGATATTCCGCTTGATATGCAGCGCGATATTTTCCGTCTGCTTGACTGTCCGCGTAAAATAGGTCTTACCTTAAATGAGCAATGCATTATGTCACCCACAAAATCCGTAACGGCTTTGGCAGGAGTGGGGAAATCCGTTTGTGATACCGCGTGTAAATGTAAGGAGTGCGACAGTACCAACTGCCGTTTTCGACATTAGAAAAGGAAATCATATGAAAATTACAGAATTTATAAAACAAAACAATGTTATACTTGACGGCGCTATGGGTACGATGCTGCAGGCACGCGGCCTTCCTGCGGGCTGCCGCCCCGAAACCTTTAATATTACTCATCCCGACATTGTAGGGGATATACACCGCGCTTATTTTGAAGCCGGCAGTAATATTGTAAACGCCAATACCTTCGGCGCGAATTCACTTAATTTTGAACACGGTGAGCTTGAAAAAATTATAGCCGCCGCCCTTAATATTGCAAGGTCGGCCAGGGAGGAAAGCGTATTCTCTCAGCCTAAATTTATCGCCCTTGACATAGGACCGTTGGGCAGACTTTTAAAGCCGCTCGGAAATCTTGATTTTGAGGACGCAGTCGCGGTCTTTGCCGAAACTGTTAAGCTCGGCAGTCGTTACGGCGCCGATCTTATAATGATAGAGACAATGAACGACAGCTATGAGACCAAGGCGGCGTTGCTTGCCGCTAAGGAAAATTCCAATTTGCCGGTATTTGTTTCCAACGCCTATGGAGAGGACGGTAATCTGATGACAGGCGCCTCTGCCGCGGCTATGGTTGCAATGCTTGAGGGAATGGGGGCTGACGCTATCGGCGTCAACTGTTCCTACGGACCTGATAGGTTAGCGCCGGTTGTAAAGGAGTATTTAAAATATTCCTCCATTCCGGTGCTTATGAAGGCAAACGCCGGAATTCCGCGAGATGAAGGCGGTAAAACGGTATATGATATTTCGGCAGAGGAATTTGCCCGTCTTAACATTGAACTTGTAAAGGAAGGCGTGCGCATAGCAGGCGGCTGCTGCGGAACAACACCCGAGTATATAAAAAAGCTTACCGAAAGTATGCGCGATATTCCCGTAAAGCCGATTATTAAAAAAAATTACACCTGCGTTTCATCGTATGCAAGGGCGGTGTTTTTTTCAGACGCTCCGCTGTTAATAGGCGAGCGCATAAATCCTACCGGCAAAAAGCGGCTTAAACAGGCGCTTTGTGAGCACGATATGGATTATATCCTCTCCGAAGGGATAAAGCAGCAGGAGAGCGGAGTTCATATTCTTGATGTTAATGTGGGTCTGCCGCAAATTGACGAAGCGGCTGTGCTTGAAGAAACGGTTTGTGAGCTACAGGCGGTAACCGACCTGCCACTTCAGATTGATACGGCTTCGCCTGCCGCTATGGAGCGTGCGCTTCGCCGATACAACGG
>JAEDML010000115.1 GCA_016303035.1 Clostridiaceae bacterium
GTTGTTTTAAGCAAGCTTTCGGTTTACGGCAATGCAGTTACATTTTATTGGTAAAAACTTAAAATTATTAAGTATTTTATGTTTAAACATACCGTAATTAGGGGTTTTGCCTTCTGATTGACAAACCGCATTTTAAAGGATATACTAAATAATATATTCGCATAAATTACGGAGGTTGGGTTTTGGATAATATAGTTGAAATTTTCGGAAGTAATGTTTTTAACGATTCGGTAATGAGGGAACGACTTCCGAAGGATACATATAAAGCGCTTAAAAGCACAATGCGCGAGGGAAGTACAATAGACAGCAGTATCGCGGACGAGGTAGCGTCCGCTATGAAGGACTGGGCGATAGAAAAGGGCGCAACGCATTTTACGCACTGGTTTCAGCCGCTCACCGGCATTACCGCCGAAAAGCATGACAGCTTTATAGCCCCTACCGATGACGACCGCATTATTATGGAATTTTCGGGCAAGGAGCTTATAAAGGGCGAGCCGGACGCTTCTTCTTTTCCGTCGGGAGGACTGCGCGCCACCTTTGAAGCGAGGGGCTATACCGCGTGGGACCCCAGCTCCTACGCCTTTGTAAAGGATAAAACGCTGTGTATTCCTACGGCGTTTTGTTCTTATTGCGGAGACGCGCTTGATAAAAAAACCCCTCTGCTTCGCAGTATGGACGCTATAAACAAGCAGGCTTTGCGCATCGTAAAGCTTTTCGGCTATAAGGATGTTAAGAGGGTAAACACCACAGTCGGACCCGAGCAGGAGTATTTTCTTGTGGATAAGAAAATGTACGACCTCCGTCCCGACCTTATTTTCTGCGGAAGAACGCTTATAGGTACGATGCCTCCTAAGGGTCAGGAAATGGACGACCACTATTTCGGCGTTATTAAGCCGAGGGTGGCAGCTTTTATGCGCGACCTTGACAACGAGCTGTGGAAGCTCGGCGTGCTTGCCAAGACCGAGCATAACGAGGTTGCTCCAGCCCAGCATGAGCTTGCACCTATTTTCACGACAAGTAATATTGCCGCCGACCACAATCAACTTACAATGGAGCTTATGAAGAAGACGGCGGAACGCCACGGACTTGTGTGCCTGCTGCACGAAAAGCCGTTTGACGGTGTAAACGGAAGCGGAAAGCATAATAACTGGTCGCTTTCTACCGACACCGGAATAAATATGTTAAGTCCAGGTAAAAATCCTTCGGAAAACAAGCTGTTTTTGCTCACCCTTTCCGCAGTTATAACGGCGGTTGACAAGCATCAGGATTTACTGCGTATTTCGGTTGCAACAGCCGGAAACGACCACCGCTTAGGAGCCAATGAAGCGCCGCCGGCGATTATTTCGATATTCTTAGGCGACGAGCTTACCGATATACTTGAATCGGTCGAAAAGGGCACGCATCACGATAACGCCGAACGGGTTAAAATGAGTATAGGTTCGGATATAATACCATATATCCGCAAGGATAATACCGACCGTAACCGAACCTCGCCTTTTGCCTTTACGGGCAATAAGTTTGAGTTCCGTATGCTCGGCTCCGCTTCATCTATTTCCGATACAAATGTAATTATGAATACTATGATTGCGGATGTCTTTTCACAATTTGCCGACAGGCTTGAAAAAGCAAAGGATTTTGACAGCGAGGTTACCGCTATAATACGCGAAAGCATTATTAAGCATAAGCGTATCATATTTAACGGGGACGGCTATTCCGAAGACTGGCAGGCAGAGGCCGAGAAACGCGGACTTCTTAACCTGCCGAGTACCGTTGATGCCGTGCCGAGGCTCAGCAGTGAAGAAAACATTGCTTTGTTTGAAAGGCATAAGGTTTTAAGCAGAGCCGAGATTACCTCGCGCGTTGACATACTGCTTGAAAACTATTCAAAGACCGTACATATTGAAGCGCTTACCATGATAGATATGATGAACAGAGATGTAATACCGGCAATAACCGCCTATACCGACCGTCTTTGCAAGGCGGTATACGATAAGAAGCGTATAAGCGAGAGTATTGATTCTTCGGTTGAAAAGGAGCTTATTTCAAGGCTTTCTGCCGCAAATACCGAAATTTATCATTTGACTGCCGACCTTAAAATGGCGGTGTCAAAGGCCGAGAAAATCGACGATATGACCGAGAAATCGAGATTCTATCACGACAGCGTGATAAGGCTTATGGAGGATATACGCTGTTATGCCGACAGCGCAGAGAGCGTCGTTTCAAAGGATTGCTGGCCGTATCCAAGCTACGGAGATTTACTTTTCAAAATTTAATAAATACAGTTAAATTCAAGCGTGCCGTTTTTGTCGGCACGCTTAATTTATCAGGCAAGATCATGCTCCTAAGTGTATGCAAGGAATATCTTTGTATCTGATTTGAAAATTTTAAAATAGTGCAAAAAAGGGGTGAGAAAACTAAAGCTTTCCCTTGTTTTTTAACAGCTTAAGTTTAAGAACCGCCGCCTGTGTTTTTGCGTCCTTTATTTCGCCCGACATTATTTTTTCAACAACAGTATCAAGCGGCAGCTTTTCTACCGCAAGAAATTCGTCCTCGTCTGGCTGCTGCTCGCCGTAGGAAAGTCCGGTTGCGGCGTACATCCAAATAATCTCGCCGCAGTAACCGGGGGACGGGTAAAGTGTTCCTAAGGGTATAAACCTTTCGGCGGCGGCTCCCGTTTCCTCCTTAAGCTCGCGCTTTCCGCACTCAAGCGGATCTTCGTCCGCTCGGTCCCGCTTGCCTGCCGGTATTTCCAGAATTTCCTCGCCGTAGGGGTAGCGGAACTGTTTTACAAGTAAAATTTCGTCGTTTTCGGTAAGCGCCGCGACGCATACGCCTCCCGGGTGCTCTATAACCTCGCGAAGCGCCGTCGCACCGTTAGGAAGTAAGGCCTCGTCTTTTCTAAGGTTTATAATTCTTCCTTTGTAGACATATTCGGCTTTGATTTGTTTCTCTTTTAAATTCATTTATTACGCCTTCTTTAAATATAATATTGTATATGAGAATTTCCGGAGCTGAGTAAGATGAAAAATATAGTAAATTCGGAGGATTACGGTTATTTTGAAAGAAAAAGCCTGATGGAAGCGCTTTGTATGGAATATAGCTTTTTATCTTCAAAAACAATAGGCTTAAGCTGTGCAGGCAGGGATATTACGGCGCTTAAAGTCGGCGCCGCCGACGAATATGCTCTTATAGCCGCGGCGTTCCACGGCAGCGAGCGGATAACCGCTACCGTACTGCTTAAATTTATCGAGGAGCTGTGCTGTGCGCTTAAACAGAACGGCTCGGTTGCAGGTCTTAATGCAAAAAGAGCAATGTACGGCAGGGGAGCGATATTTGTTCCCTGTGTTAATCCCGACGGCTGTGAAATCGCACTTAAAGGCGAGGAGGCGTGCGGTGCGCTTTCCAAAACAATAGCAAGACTTTGCAAAAATGATTTTGAACACTGGAACGCAAATCTGCGCGGAGTGGATATTAACCATAATTTTTCTGCCGGCTGGCAGGAGCTTCATAAGCTGGAATTAAAAAGCGGCATAAAAGGTCCTGCGCCGACGCGCTTCGGGGGATATAAGCCCGAAAGCGAGCCCGAAACGCTTGCACTTACCGAGCTTTGCAGAACCACACGCATACGCCATGCCTTGGCGCTGCATACCCAGGGTGAGGTAATTTATTGGAATTACGGCGGCAAAAAAACTCCGAGAAGCCAAAAAATGGCCGAAATAATGGCAACTTCATCGGGATATACCCTAGATAAGCCCGAGGGTCTTGCCGTGGGCGGCGGATTTAAGGATTGGTTTATAGAGGAATTTAACCGCCCGGGTTTTACGGTTGAGCTGGGGCTCGGCA
>JAEDML010000116.1 GCA_016303035.1 Clostridiaceae bacterium
CGGGATGGAGGAAAAACCTTAGGAGGAAAAACAAATGGCAGTAGTATCAATGAAACAGCTTCTTGAAGCCGGTGTTCATTTCGGACATCAGACAAGACGCTGGAACCCGAAAATGGCGGAGTACATTTTCACCGAGCGCAACGGTATTTACATTATCGACCTTCAGAAAACCGTTAAGAAGCTTAACGAAGCTTATCTTTTCGCGCGCGACATCGCAGCCGAAGGCGGCGACATTCTTTTCGTAGGCACAAAAAAGCAGGCTCAGGATTCTGTTAAGGAAGAAGCAGAGCACTGCGGTATGCCTTATGTAAACGCACGCTGGCTCGGCGGTATGCTCACCAACTTTACAACCATACGCACAAGAATTGCAAGATTAAATCAGCTTCGCACTATGAGGGACGACGGAACCTTCAATCTTCTCCCGAAGAAAGAGGTTATTAAGTTTAACCTTGAAATAGAGAAACTGGAAAAGTTTATCGGCGGAATTCAGAATATGACAAAGATTCCGAGCGCGCTGTTCATAGTTGACCCCCGCAAGGAGCGTATTGCCGTTGCCGAGGCTAAAAAGCTCGGTATTCCGATTATCGCTATTGTCGATACCAACTGCGATCCTGACGAGATTGACGCGGTTATTCCGGGAAATGACGACGCTATCCGTGCCGTTAAGCTCATTTCAGAGACAATTGCGGCTGCCGTAATTGAGGGCAGACAGGGCTCGGAAATGGGAACTGCAGCAAATGAGGAGCCCGAAGCAGAGGAAGAGGCACCTGCAGAGGAAGCTGCAGAATAATAGCTTTTAAATTATCAGGAGGAAAATAGAAATGGCTTTTACTGCTAAAGATGTTCAGGCTTTAAGAGAGAAGACCGGCTGCGGTATGATGGACTGCAAAAAGGCTCTTGTAGAGACTGACGGAGATATGGAAGCAGCCGCAGATTTCCTTAGAGAAAAGGGACTTGCTTCACAGGCTAAAAAGGCAGACCGTATTGCTGCCGAGGGTACCGTAAGCGCCGTTGTTAAGGACGGTGTAGGCGCTATTGTTGAGCTTAACGCCGAAACCGACTTTGTCGCCGGCGGCATCGAGTTTAAGACGCTTGCAGAAAAGGTTGCCGGCGTTGTAGCTGATCAGAATCCCGCAGACCTTGACGCGCTTCTTAAGTGTGAAAAGGACGGTCAGACCGTTGAAGGTATGGTACAGGAGCTTTTCCTTGCCGTACGCGAAAATATTAAGGTTCGCCGTTTTGAGCGTTATGAGGGTAAAATTATTACCTATATCCACGCGGGTGGAAAAATCGGCGTTATGGTTAAGTTTGATACCGAGCTTGAAGCTGACAATGCCGAATTTGTCACAATGGGAAAGAATATCGCAATGCAGATTGCCGCTATGAATCCCTCTTATCTTGACGAGGCTTCGGTTCCGTCAGAGGTGCTTGATAAGGAGCGCGAGGTTCTTATCGCACAGATGAAGGAAGACCCGAAGATGGCAAATAAGCCTGAGGCTGTTCTCGGCAAAATCGTCGAGGGTAAAATCGGCAAGTATTACAAGGAAAACTGCCTTGTAGAGCAGGCTTTCGTTATGGACGGCGATATTACCGTAGGCAAGTATGTTGAAAAGACCGCTAAGGAACTCGGTAAGGATATTAAGATTGTTTCCTTTGTACGCTTTGAAAAGGGCGAGGGTATTGAAAAGCGTGTTGATGACTTTGCTTCCGAAGTTGCCGGTATGATAAAGTAATTTTACCGAAAGTATTATATGATTAAAAATACGGCTGCAAATGTATTTAATTTGCAGCCGATTTTTTATTTACTTTTCTTTTATATAGTCAACATATTCTTCAAGACACATACCCAGGCTTTTAATCTGTTGTGCTGTGTTTATACCTACAAAGCGATAATGCCAGGACTCATAAATAACGCCTGTAATATCGGTTTTGTCAGCAGGATAACGCATTATAAATCCGTATTCTGCGGCGTGTGCCTGCATCCATTCGTACATTGCGGTGTTTTCAAATTCATCGCTTGCCATATTAAAATCCGCCGCAAGACCCGTGTGGTGCTCGCTTGTACCCGGGCGTGCTACAACCGTTGCGGCCTCGGCTTCTGCCTCCGATTCAGGAATACCACGGTCTATACAGCGCTGTACCTGCTTTTGAAAGAGCATATTCTGCGTATCGTATGAGCGGTAAGGCGACCATACATACAGCTTAACGCCGTCCGCCCAAGCCGCCTCTATCATAGCCTGCATATAGGGATATATATTTTTATCTATCTGCTTTAACGAGCCGTTAATATACTTCTGGTCGATTTCGGTAAGATTGCCGGTATAATCATAATCCTCAGGCAACGGGTTTTCGGCGTTTACAAGCAGCAGGTTGCTGTATGAAGCGTCAAGCGTGTAGCTGCCGCGGGTAACATATTCGGGAACAGGTTCTGAAGAAACCTCCTCGGAAGAAATATCCGATGAAGACGCTTCGATTTTTTTATCGGAGCTTTCGTTGCCTTTATCCGTTTTTAAAGCGGAATTGACTATAAAAATAATCAGTACGATAACAAGAATCATAATAACCGAGCATAAGGATAAGAATATGTTTCTTTTTATTATGGCTTTCTGTCTTGCAGTTTTTTTAGATTTCATTTTAATACTCCAAAAAATTATTCGTCAAGCTTGAGTACCGCTGTGAACGCTTCCTTAGGCACCTCTACGGAGCCAAGTCTTCTCATGCGTTTTTTACCCTCTTTTTGCTTTTCGAGCAGCTTTTTCTTACGGGTTATATCGCCACCGTAGCATTTTGCAAGTACATCCTTGCGAAGAGCCTTTACGGTTTCGCGCGCTATTATCTTGCCGCCTACCGCAACCTGAACGGGCACTTCGAAAAGCTGTCTCGGAATGTACTCCTTAAGCTTTTCGGCAATGCGGCGCGCGCGGGAATAGGCATTGTCGGAAAATACGATAAAAGATAGCGCGTCCACCGAATCGCCTGCCAACATAACATCAAGCTTTACAAGCTTTGACTTTGAATATCCCTTCATCTGGTAATCATAGCTTGCATAGCCCTTGGTTCGGGATTTCAGTGCGTCGAAAAAGTCATATACAATCTCACCCATAGGCATTACATAATGAATGTCTACACGGTCGCCCATATATTTCATATCGGTGTATACTCCGCGGCGTTCCTCGCAGAGCTGCATTATGGTGCCGACATAATCGCTAGGACTGTATATGTTCACATCGGCAACAGGCTCGAGCGATGACACGATTGAGGCAGGGTCGGGATAGTTTGTAGGGTTGTCAACCGTGACAGTTTCACCGTTTGTAAGCTCGAATTTATACTCTACGCTCGGCGCGGTAGTGACAATATCAAGGTTATATTCGCGTTCAAGGCGTTCTTCTATTATTTCCATATGAAGCAGGCCTAAAAATCCGCAGCGGAAGCCAAATCCGAGCGCAGTAGAGGTTTCGGGCTCGAACATAAGCGAAGCGTCATTAAGCTGCAGCTTTTCAAGCGCCTCGCGAAGCTCGGGGTATTTAGCGCCGTCTGCCGGATAAATTCCGCAGAACACCACGGGATTTACCTTGCGGTAGCCTTCAAGCGCCTTGTCTACCGGATTGCTTGCAAGGGTAATCGTATCACCTACGCGCGCTTCGCTGACCGTTTTTATAGAGGCTGCAAGATAACCTACTTCTCCTGCTTCAAGGCAGTCACAGGCTTCAAGCGAGGTCGCACGCTTGCGGCCGATTTCAACAACGTCAAAATCGGCTCCGGTAGCCATCATTCTGATTTTGTCGCCTGCTTTAATGCGGCCGTTCATTACACGGAAATATACTACAACGCCCTTGTA
>JAEDML010000117.1 GCA_016303035.1 Clostridiaceae bacterium
TCCGCTGGAAGCGCCGAAATCAAAGGATAATACTTTTTTCATAACATTCTCCCGTTCTGCTGTCGATACAACCGCTTAATTGGTCAGCAGAAAAATTACGACAGCTTTTTTAGCATATAATTATTGTAACATATTAAATTAAAAAAACAAGATAAAATTATACAATGTGCGAAATTACATTAGGAGATACTATTCTGCCCCATGTTTTGAAGGTATTACACTCAAGAATAGGTTCTTCAAGCTCGGGGATACTCTTTATATTACCGGATAAATATTCATTAAGCCGCTCCTTACAGCTTTCTATTCTGAAAATCAGTCCGCCGATTCTTATATCTTGAATATCAAAACCGTAAGGCTTGTTTTCCTTAAACCAAAGAATTTTAAAGCAGGAATAAAACCTTCTGATTTTTTCACATATCTTATCGCAATCAATAACCGCCGCTTTCAGCCCGTCCTTATTATTATTTTTATATTCTCTTCTTATTCTTAATCCCAAATCGCTTTTAATTGCCAAAACATCGGCAAGGGCAGACATCGCTTCAAATATATAAGCAAACTCACCGGTTCCCTCAGCGGACTTAAGTTTTTGCGAAAGATTTTGATAATAAGAATTATCTGTTTGGCTACAACAATAATCTAAAATCCCAGAGAACAGATCATTATAAAAAATATATTTGCTTGGATTACCATTGTGTTTTCCGCCGGGCATATCCATTAAGTCAAGCATCATAAAGCTGTCAAAATCACAACCCGTTATACTCTTGAATTTTATCTTTATATCTTCAACATCGGTATTCCCTCTCGCCGCCTCTGCCGCAAACAAAAGAGACGGTAAAACAGAGAAATACGAGCATTCAGAGCCGTCATCACCCCAAACAGTGAAAAATATGTTCTCGATACCACAGTCAATGCATGCCTTAACTGCCGGCGCGGTAGTTTCGATACTGAATTTATTGTCGGGTGCAAAGCCTCTCCATGTCCAAGCACCGCCTGCAAAATATACCTCTCTACCGAAAGCCTTGTTTATGTTAATCATATTAACATAGTGATTGTAATCTTTGCTGTAATAATCCCAATAAACAAGTGATATATTTTCAGGGAGATTGGCTTTAGCACGTATATCTTCGGTATCAACTTCTTTATAATAATCATCTGTACCCGCAGCCAACTTGCAGAACATATCGCTCCATATCATAGGCTTAAACCCGTATTTTTCACAGATTTCACATACCTTATGCAGATGCTCGTTGATTATGTCAAAGCGTTCCCTTACACCGTGTTTTTTACGGTATTTACCCAGTCCCACATTATAGGCTTCATCCATACCTATATGAATTTTTCGGCTTTTAAAGCAGGAAGACAGCGAAGAAATCATACTTTCAATAAGAGCATATACCCTATCATCACCCGCAAGAAGAATATCATCGCAATCGCGTATGTCGTCATACTCGTCAAACCATTTAAACATACAATTAAGGTGCGCCAAGGTCTGTATACAGGGTATAAGCTCAATACCGATACTGATGCAATAAGTATCAATCTCTTTAAGCTCGGATTTTGAATACTTACCTCTTTGATGACCGAAGAACGGATTGCCGTCAACTTCGTATGTATCCTCGGTATAAAGCATAAGCGTATTGTAACCCATCTTCTTTATTATCGAAGCGTATTTTTTAACCGCGTCAACCGACATAACCGCATTTCTCGAACAGTCAAGCATAACGCCCAATGTTTTTATCATTTAATCGCACCTCTGATTTTTAAAATTTTAATTGCCTTGCAATCAGAATTTTAACATATTATAATGGTAAAAGCAATATACAAAGGGGAAAATATGTTGAACGATTTGTGGAAGTATTTAAAAGACTGTAAAAAACCGATTGTCCTTTACGGAATGGGAAACGGCGCGGATAAAATTATAACTGTGCTTGAAAGCCGCGGTATAAATATAAGCGGAGTATTTGCAAGCGACGGCTTTGTACGCGATAAATACTTTCACGGCTTCAAAATACATAACTATTCGTATTTTAAGGAAAAATACGGTGAAATGGCGGTGCTTGTCTGCTTCGGCAGCAACAGACCGGAGGTTATTGAAAACATAAATCTAATAGCATCTGAGCAGGAACTGTACGCCCCTGATGTTCCCGTATACGGCGATGGTTTGTTTGATACCGAATATGTAAATAAAAACAAGTTGCGGATTGAAAAAATCTATTCGCTGCTTGCAGACGATATATCACGGCTTACATTTGAATCGGTCATAAAATACCGTCTTAGCGGTGATATTAAGTATTTGTATGAATGTGAAGCCGAGCAAAGCGAAGTATACGGTGATTTTTTACGGATCGGCGATTGTGAAGCCTTTCTTGACCTCGGCGCTTATAACGGCGATACCGTAAAAGAATTCTGCGATATTACCGAAAACCGTTATCGGCATATATACGCCGTGGAGCCTGACAAAAAATCCTTTAAAAAGCTAAAGGACAACACAAGCAACCTGCAAAACATAACCCTCTATAACGCCTGCGTGTCCTCGGGTGACGGAATTAAAAGGTTTGCAATGCGCGGCGGCAGAAATTCTGCATTAAGCTCTGACGGAGATACTATCCCCTCGATTAGTGTAGACGCTATTGCAAAGGATAAGAACATTACCCTTTTAAAAGCCGATGTTGAGGGCGAAGAACTAAATATGCTTGCAGGCGCCAAAAATACAATTATGCAAAAAAAGCCTAAAATGAAAATCGCCTGCTACCATAGAACAGGCGACTTTACGGATATTCCGGAAGCGGTGCTGAAAATCCGCGATGATTATAAGATTTATATGCGTCATTTCAGATATATACCGGCGTGGGACACATATTATTATTTTGTTTAATTATTTTATTTTATCAAAGGTATCAAGCCATACACGCTTAATAATTTCATGGCCCATAGCCGTGGGATGAACGCCGTCAACAGTCCAATAATCTGCGGGAGCTTTTTTACAGGCTTCGTCGAATTTTTCCTGAAGATCTACAAACGGAAGCGAAAATTTCGCAGCTACGCGCTTTGCGGCTTCTGCCATATCGGTAACACCGTTTTTAAAAATTTCCCAATGTTGTGGGTCTTCTTCGCTTACAGTACCCGTTCCTTGTAATACAAACGGTCCTAAAACCATTATTTTTGTATTTGGAAGTTCTTCTTTTATGTCAGCGATCAAGTCCGTATATACCTTTTCATAACGCTTTAGGCCTGTTCCGTTGCCTACAAACCCGTGCCAAACATCATTTACACCGATTAAAATACTAATATAATCCGGCTTAATATTAAGAATATCGCATACAATACGGCTGTACAAATCCAAAACGCGGTTGCCCGAAACACCTCGGTTATAAAAGACATATTCGCCCGGTTTTTCATAACCTAACTGTGCTTTAATAAGCGTCGGATAACCGTAGCCACCATAGCAATCGTATTCTCGGGAACGTCCTGAGTCTGTAATTGAATCTCCTTGAAACAGAATTACTTTTGACATCTTAAATTGCCTCCTGTTTAGTAATAACAATATATTTATTTGAAATTATAACTCTTCCTGTATACTTTTTCAACCTTAAAATACACTTTTTTTGAAAAATAAAAAACAGAAAAAAACAGTAAATTCAACAATATTTACCTTTAATATTAAACTGCTAACTTCACAAAATAGTAATGCAAACGCAACGGGAAATTTTGAGTTAAGGAGTGAAAATATCATGGCTAAGAACGTAGTTCCTGAGGCTAAGGACGCTCTCAATCGTTTTAAGATGGAAGCTGCCAACGA
>JAEDML010000118.1 GCA_016303035.1 Clostridiaceae bacterium
CAATACATCTCGGATTGAGGCGCTGTCGGTAAGCAGCATAACAAGCCTATCAATACCGAATCCCAAACCGCCTGTGGGCGGCATACCGTATTCAAGCGCGGTAACATAATCGTAATCGACCTCGGCGTTGCAGTCGGGGTCCTCCGCTTTTTTAGCGGCGACCTGTTTTTCAAAGCGCTCCTTTTGGTCGATAGGATCGTTAAGCTCGCTGAAAGCGTTTCCGAACTCGGTAGCATTGATAAAGTATTCAAACCTTTCGGTGAAAGCAGGATCCTCGGGTTTTCTTTTGGCAAGGGGACTGTTTTCAACCGGATAATCGTAAATAAAGGTCGGCTGAATAAGATTTTCTTCAACAAACGCGTCAAAAAACTCGGCAAGGACGGTGCCCTTTGTGGCGTTTTCCGGTACCTCTACATGCTTTTGCTTTGCGCAGGCACGGGCGTCCTCATCGGTCTTCCAGTCGTAATAATCGCAGCCCGAATATTTCTTTACGGCCTCAACCATTGTAAGCCGCTCCCAGTGACCCATATCTATCTCGGTGCCCTGGTAGGTTATTACCTTACTGCCGCATATCTTTTCGGCAAGCATGGTGTTAAGCTCCTCAACCAAATCCATCATACCGTGGTAATCGGTAAACGCCTGATAAAGCTCAATCGTAGTAAATTCGGGGTTGTGCTTGGTATCCATTCCCTCGTTGCGGAAAATTCTTCCCACCTCGTAAACGCGGTGCATACCGCCGACAATAAGGCGTTTTAAGTAAAGCTCAGTCTCGATACGCAGATACATATCCATATTGAGCGTATTGTGATGCGTAACGAACGGACGCGCCGAAGCGCCGATTTCAAGCGGTACAAGTATAGGCGTATCCACTTCGAGGAATCCCTTGGAATCAAGATAATTTCTTATTTCCTTTAATATCTGCGAGCGTTTTACAAAGGTATCGCGCACCTCGGGGTTTACGATTAAATCAACATAGCGCTGGCGGTAGCGCGTATCGGTATCCTTAAGGCCGTGGAATTTCTCAGGCAGCGGAAGCAAGGATTTTGAAAGCAATTTTATTGACTGCGCGTGAACCGAAATTTCACCTGTCTGGGTTTTGAAGACATAACCCTCAACCCCGACAATATCGCCGATATCCCACTTTTTAAATGCGGCGTAAACATCCTCGCCTACATCGTCGCGGCGGACATAAAGCTGGATTTTGCCGCTGCAGTCGTTTAAGCCGACAAAGCTTGCCTTGCCCATAATGCGGCGCGAGATTATACGCCCCGCAACGCTTACGGTTTTTCCCTCAAGCTCGTCAAAGCGGTTCTTAATATCGGCTGAATCATGGGTAAAATCATACTTTGTAATTTCAAAGGGATCGTTGCCGGCTTCCTTTAAAGCGGCGAGCTTTTCGCGGCGCACACGCAAAATCTCGTTAAGATCCTGCTCGGGCGCGTTGTTAGTATTGTTTTGTGACATTTATTCTACTTCCTTATTTTGAAATACGCAAAACCTTAAGTCTGAATTCCCCTGCCGGAGCCTCAACTACAACCTCGTCCCCGACCTTTTTGCCGAGCAGAGCCTTACCTACGGGGGATTCGTCGGAAATCTTACCCTCTCTCGGGTCAGCCTCGGTAGAGCCGACAACGCGGTATTCACATTCCTCGTTATACTCCTCATCAAGCACGCAGACCTTAACGCCTACGACAACGGTTTTGGCGGCGCCCTTTACATCCTCTATAAGCTCATAGTTTTTGAGCATAGACTCAATCTCAACTATGCGGGCTTCCATCTTAGCCTGCTCGTTCTTTGCTTCATCGTATTCGCTGTTCTCGGATAAATCGCCGTAGCCGCGCGCAACCCTTATTTTCTCGGCTATATCGGCGCGGCCCTCGGTCTTTAAGCTTTCAAGCTCTTCTTCAAGCTTCTTTTTTGCCGACGCGGTAAGCTTAACCGTTTTCGTCATAACAAAAACCACCTTTTATAATCTTTTTTTAATAACGCAAAGCGTCACGGTAAAATCTTCGCCATATAAATTGTATTATATTATTATTCTTAGATTATGTCAAGAATAACTGTATTAACAGTTTTTAAATTCCGTCAGGCTTGACAATCGACTTATAATAATATATGATAAACACAAAGCATAATTCTGTCTAAAACTTGTAAGAAAAGCAGGGTGAAAATGGATAAGCTTATAAAATTCCGCAAAAGCATTATGCTTGCGGTTAAAATTATGATAATAGCCGCTACCACGCTCGGTTTTATAGAAACCTGGAACAGCAACTACACCGATACCCTTTTCAGCAAAAACGGTAACTATGTGGTTATTTTTTCATATGTTTTGATACTCGTAACCTTTTCCTCGCTTTACGGGGCGTTTAACATCGGAATATACCGAATTCACGAAACGATTTACAGCTTTTCGCTCGCGGTTGTATTTACCAACCTTGTAATGTATCTGGAGCTTAGCCTTATTGCGAGAAGCCTCGTAAGGGTAGCACCTATGGTTTTGGGCGTAATTTATCAGATAGCGGTTATATTTATCGGCTGTCTGTGTGCCAATACAATTTATTTTAAGCTGTATTCGGCAAGGCGTATGGTTGCAATTTTCGGTGACGACCAAACGGGCTTTGCGCTTATAAACAAGATGAGCCGTATTCCCGAGCGCTTCAAAATAGAATGCGGCATAAACGCGAATACCACCGATATGAAGGAGATAAAAAAGCTTATCGACAAATACGAAGCCGTGGTTATCTGCGATATTGACAAAAATCTTGAAAAGGAGATTTTTTCATACTGCTATACCAACTGCAAGCGCACCTATTTACTGCCGGCAATAACCGATATTATCATCAACAGCAGCTATGAAATCCAGATAAGCGATACTCCTGTGCTTATGAGCCGCAACCGCGGTCTTACCACCGAGCAGGAGCTGATTAAGCGGTGTATGGATATTTTAATATCCTCGGTGGGAATAATAATTACAAGTCCTATTATGCTTATTTGCGCAATTGCCATAAAGCTTGACGACGGCGGCCCTATATTTTTTAAACAGAACCGCATTACCAAAAACGGCAGAATATTTAATGTGCTTAAATTCCGCTCTATGGTGGTTGACGCCGAGAAGGACGGCGCGCAGAAAGCCACCGAGCATGACAGCCGCATAACAAAGGTCGGTAAAATAATCCGTGCGTGCAGGGCGGACGAGCTTCCTCAGCTTTTCAATGTACTGCGCGGCGATATGTCAATGGTAGGCCCCCGTCCTGAGCGTATTGAAAATGTCTATGAATACTCTCAGCAGTATCCCGAATTTGAACTGCGGCACCGCGTAAAGGCAGGGCTTACGGGTTATGCACAGCTTTACGGCAAGTACAACACCTCGCCTGAGGATAAGCTTAACATGGACCTTATCTATATAGAAACCTACTCGTTATTGCAGGATATTAAGCTGCTGATTCTTACCTTTAAAATACTGTTTATGAGGGAGAGCACCGAAGGATTCGACTCCTCAGCTAACAGTAATGTCAAAAAAGCAGAATCTCTTAAGGAAAAGAAAACGGAGAATAAATGAATAAAAAACTGATTATCGTTCTTATAATTTTACTTTTATTGGTTCTATGCCTTATCGCGGCGGCGGTATGCGCGTTTGTGCTTATGCCGTACAATACCTTAGGCGCCGTTTCCGCCGTAAATTTGTTGTTTAGTATGAATGTATAAAAGTGCCTGTAGAAAAACTAAAAATGTATACAATTATGATTTTTATTTTTTGTTTTTTCGGCGACAGGTGCGTCGAAAAAACACCTTGT
>JAEDML010000119.1 GCA_016303035.1 Clostridiaceae bacterium
TTTATTCATAAAAAAGCCTTTATTTTTGATACGCCTTGTGGTATAATTTACAATGTATATTTCTATATAAAAGGAGGCGCAGCGGTTGAAAATAAAAAGATTGTTCGTTTTTGCAATTTCGGCTTTTATTATGTTTTCACTTTGCGGCTGCGACCTTTTTACCGCCGATACCGAAGAAATGCTTCAGCCCCCTTCGTTAAGCGGCGATCTTGCGCCTATTTCAAAGGCGCTTGAAAAAGCAATAGGAACCGATTATACGCTTAAATACCCCACTAACGGCAACTACCGCAGCGCGGTTATTCAAAAGGATATTAACGGCGACGGTATTCTTGAGGCCTTTGCGTTTTACAGCAAGACTGAGGGAGATACCACAATGATGTATATAAATATCCTCTGCAACAAATCGGGCGAATGGAAGTCGGTTGCCGAACAAAAAATCGTTGCCGGCGGAGTTGACAGGGTAGATTTCTGCGACCTTGACGGGGACGGGACAGAGGAAATCCTTTCCGGTTGGGAAATTTACGGTACAAGTGAAATGCAGCTGGCGGTTTATTCCTTTAATCAGGATATACTGTCTCAGCGTATGCTCCAGCGGTATTCGTATTTTTGCTGTACCGACCTTGATGAGGACGGCAAAAATGAAATTTTTATGATAAACTTCAACCCTGCCGAAAATATAAACCGCGCGGGACTGTATCAGCTTGCCGACGACGGCGTAAGGGAGCTTACCGGCTGTGTGCTTGACAGCTCGGTTAAAACCGTAAACGAGCCTGTGGTTTCCACCCTTTCAAACGGAAAGCCTGCCGTGTATATTGATGAAATTAAAGGCGCAGGCGCCGTTACCGAAGTTTTGTTTGTGGACCGCGGTATGCTGGTAAATCCGCTTCTTAACACCGAACTGCGCGAGAATATGCTGACGCTTCGTTCAGCCTCTATTATGACGGCAGATATTAACGGCGACGGTATTGTGGAAATTCCGGTACAGGGTCCGCTTCCGTCTGCAAAAAAAGATGATACGAATGAGAGTCTTTATTATACAAACTGGTGCTCCTACAACGGCGAAACGCTTACCAATCAGCTTACCGCGGTTATGAACCTTAACGATGGTTATTACATCGCCGTTCCGCCGAAATGGGTTGGTAATATCGCGGTGCTTAAGGATACCGAGAAAAAGGTCCGCGAAATTTACCGATATAACGGCGAAACAGAGCAGACGGGCGAAATGCTGTTATGTATACAGGCAGTTCCGGTTAAAGAACTTGATTCTGACAAGGCTGTATATGCCGATATGCAGGAAATCGCGAGGTCGAACGGTACGGCGTTTATATGCGCTTTAAGTGATGATGCCGTCAATGACGGTGTAACCCTTGATACCGTAAAGAAAAATTTCAACCTGATTGAGCAATAACGGGCAAACCTATCGTTATAACAGGAGGATTGCAATGAAACGAATTATGATTGTTGAGGACGAAACGGCGATCCGTGAGTTTGAGGCGATAAACCTTAAAAGAGCGGGCTACACCGTGGTTGAAGCAGGCTCGGGTGAAGAGGCGCTTGAGATTTACGATTCCGACAGTGAGGGATTTGATATTGCGCTTTTGGATATTTCAATGCCCGGTATGGACGGCTTCGCACTCTGCAAGGAATTAAGACGGCGCAGCGCTTCGCTCGGAATAATAATGCTTACCGCCCGCGCTCAGGAGATGGACAAGGTAAGCGGACTGATGCTCGGCGCCGACGATTACATAACAAAGCCTTTCAGCCCGAGCGAGCTGCTCGCCCGCGTGGATTCGCTTCACCGCAGGGTGGAAATGCATTCCGCTTCGTCAAACGCCTCTGCGGATGAGATAACCCTCGGCGAATTTACACTTAATCTGCGCCGCAGGACCCTTACAAAGAGCGGTAATAACATAGAGCTTACCCAGGTAGAGTTTCAAATGGTTGAATATTTCTTCAATAATCCCGATACAGCGCTCGGCCGTACCGATATTTTAACAAAGGTATGGGGAAGCAACTATTTCGGTGAGGAAAAGATAGTCGATGTAAACATAAGAAGACTGCGTATGAAGGTCGAGGACGACCCGTCCGAGCCGCGGCATCTTGTCACCGTTTGGGGTATGGGCTATAAGTGGTGTACACAGTAGACTGAGGTATAAAAAACGATAACTTTTGAAAGGAGAAGAAAATGCAGCTTGAAATCAAGTTTAAAAGCATAGCAATGCGCTGGTTTTTTAACATATTTCTCATAATTGCCGTTTTTGTAACGGTTGCAGCAGTAAGCTTCTCCGTAGCATACAGTACGATTTATGTCGAGCGTATGCAGTCGCTTGCAAGGGAATACGCTTCGGAATTTTCGGCGCTTTCAAACGCAAGCAGAAAAACGCTTTACAATGCGGCAACCGGAATTGCCGCCTCCTTTAAATATAAGAATAAAATCGAGGTTCAGGTGATTGATTCTTCGGGCGAGGTAATAGTTACCACAACAGGCTTTCAGCCGCAGGATGAAAAAATGCCCGATTATGACAAGGCGGTTAAATCCGAGGACGGCACCGGAACATACAAGGGCAAAAGCGCTTCGGGTGAAAAAATACTTGCGTCTACGACGGTTATCCGTGACGCAAACGGCAAGCATATCGGCGCTTACCGATGGATAACCTCGCTTAGAAACGTTAATAAACGCGTGACCGGATTTTTTATGGTTATGCTTGCAATATGCGTCGGAATACTCGCCTTTTGCGCGCTTTCGGGTCTGTTTTTCATCAGCTCTATCGTGCGGCCTATAAGGGATGTAAGTAATATGGCGCGTAAGATTGCGATGGGCGATTTTAAATCAAGAATAGAAATAAGAAAAAACGATGAAATAGGCGAGCTTTGCGATTCTATAAATTATATGGCTTCGGAGCTTGACCAGGCGGAAAGCCTTAAAAACGATTTTATATCCTCGGTTTCCCACGAGCTTCGCACGCCGCTTACGGCGATTAAGGGCTGGGGTGAGACCGCGAAAATGTCGGTCGGCACCGATGAAGAGCTTGTAAAACGCGGGCTTGATGTGGTGCTTAACGAGGCGGACAGACTTTCAGGTCTTGTAGAGGAGCTGTTGGACTTTTCAAGAATGGAAACCGGAAGACTTTCGGTGGTATCTCAGCCGCTTGATATTTCAAAGCTCTTGGGTGAAGCCGCCGATATGTATACCGAGCTTGCCAGAAGACAGGGCATAGACCTTATATTTACGCGCCCTGCCGAGGAGGTCACGGTTTTAGGCGACCCGAACCGCTTAAAGCAGGTATTTATAAATATTATTGATAACGCCGTTAAGTATACCGACGGCGGCGGTCAGGTACTGGTTGAGCAGACCCCGGAGGAAGGCTGCGTCCGAATTGCCGTAAAGGATACGGGCGTGGGAATCCCGGCACAGGATATAGACCGTGTCAAGGAAAAATTCTATAAGGCAAACAAAACGGTAAGAGGCTCCGGCATAGGGCTTGCCGTTGCCGATGAGATAATAAAACAGCACAAAGGACTGCTTTTTGTGGAAAGCACCGAAGGGGTAGGCACAACGGTTACTATCGTGCTTCCGCTTTACGAGCCGCCCGAGGAGCCCCCAAAGGAGGATATAATTCCTCCGGACTCAGAGCTTGAAAACCAAAACGAAAAGGGAGAATAATCTGTTAAATGGCTAAATACACATCTATCGGCGGTCAGGCGCTTATTGAGGGGATAATGATGAAAAGCCCCGAAAAAACCGCGCTTGCCGTAAGAACGCCCGAAAAAACCA
>JAEDML010000120.1 GCA_016303035.1 Clostridiaceae bacterium
ACATAAGGCTCCTCGCCGTATTCCCCTAATGCGCCGATATATAAAGACGGCATTATTATAAAAACCGTAAATAAAAAGATACATGTGCGTTTTAGCATAATACCGTCTCCTTTCATCGAATACATTATACCAAATTTTCAGAAAATGTCTACTTATTTTATTAAAACTATATCAATTTTTTGTTTGTCTGAGAGATTCCACGGAACGATGTTGCCTTCAAGCAGTTTGCCGTCGGCGTAAATCCCCTTTTGCTTTGAAGAATCCCTGCATACGGTTATACTGTAATCCTTTCCGCGGCATTTGCGCGTAGCCTTAAAGCCGTCCCAGCTGTCCGGTATCTGCGGGTCTATACAAAGTCCCTCGTATTCCGGATGGATTCCTAATATATACTGCGTTGCGGCATAATACGTCCACGAAGCGGTACCCGTAAGCCACGAATTGACGCATGACCACGCCCTCTTATGAGGCGGCGCAATCATTGTCTGCGAATAAACATACGGCTCGGTAAGGCAAACATCGGCAATGTCGTTTCTGCGCGGCGGCAGTATGTTTTCATAGCAGCGGAAAGCGTCGTTACCGCGGCCGAGCATAGCAAAGGCGATAATAGGCCAGGTATTTGAATGGAAGAATATTCCGCCGTTTTCCCTTGCTCCTGCAGGGAAAAGGAAGTAACTCTTATTTTGGGGATCAAAGCCTTCCGACGCAGGATAGTGGGTTATAAGACCTTTATCGGTATAAAGATACTTAAGCACGTTATCCATCGCCTTGTTTGCGTGCTCATTGTCGGCAAGGTGTGAAATAACGCTCCATGCCTGAGGGATAAGGTGAATTTTATTGTACTCATCCTCATTTGTGCAGTATTTTTCACCCTCGGGCGTAAAGGCGCGGATATACCATTCGCCGTCCCATATAATATCCATTTTCGATTTACAGTAATCATATACCTTCTGCATTGCCGGAATACGCTCACAAAATCCTGCAAACTCATACAGCTTTACAAGCTCATACGCCGCATGACCGAGCTGGAAGAAAACAAAAACGCTCTCGGCTCCGCCTGTACCGCCGCGGTTCATCGGGGCAAGACTGTCATCCCAGTCGGATTTAAGCATATCGGGTATTCCGTGCTTACCTAGGTGCTGCATTGTAAATTCAATGCCCTTTTCAAGATGTCCGATAACGGTATCGCTTCCGCCGTCGGCATAGGGCACCTCATCACTGAGGTAAGATATATCTCCTGTTTCCCTTACATAGTTGCAGACCGAAAGAATACTCCACAGGTGATCGTCGCTGCGTCCTCCGCCGACCGATTCCTTTGTAGCAGGATAATATACGCTTCTTGCGTTTCCGTTGCTGCACTGAATTGAAAGTAAGAGCTTAATCCTCTCCCCTGCAAGCTTCGGGTCAGAGTGCATAACGCCCAAAACATCCTGCATACTGTCACGGAAGCCGAATCCACGGTCAACTCCGCGCTCGTAAACGCTTATAAAGCGCGACCAGTCAAAGGTCGTCTTGGTCTGATAGGCGTGCCAGATATTAAGCATCGTGTTCATATCCTCGCACGGTGTATCAACGGTAAGGCGGTCGCAGTGCTTTTGCCAATACGCCTTTATATCTTCAAGGAAGTTTTCAGCCGATAAAGCGTCTTCAATCTGCCTGTCGGCATCCTCTTTTTTATCCGTAGCGCCGAGGGTATAACGGAAGCTCTTTGCCTCGCCCGGCTCAAGAGTTATTTCCGAGCAGAGCACACCTACGCAGTTGTTGGAATACATTGCACTGTCGGTGCATACGCCGTTATCAAGAACCTGCGGATTGGTTTCGCTTCGGTATTCTCCGATAAATTTTTCAAGATCGCAGTCGTATCCGCAAACCGGCAAATCGGTAGCTATATAATCGTACTGCGGCACGCCCGTAAGCTGTTCGGCAACTGTATCAACCAATATTTTTTTGCCGTCAAAATCCGCCTTGAACGCCATACACGGCCAATGGCAGAGCATATCGTACTTAGCGTCGTTCCAGCTGAATTCAACATATGAATACACCTTAAGCTTTTTTGCCTTATCTGTGTTGTTTTTAAGATTTACCTGCCAAAGCTCATAACGCTTACCGAGCGGCACACAGTATGTAACGGATGACGCAATGCCGTCGTATTCACCCGATATCGTGGTATAACCGAGACCGTGGCGGCACTCGTATTTCTGCGTTTCCTTCATTACCGGCTGCCAGGTTGCAGACCAGTAATCGCCGCTTTCCTCGTCGCGGATATATATATATCTTCCGGGGCGGTCGATGGGCTGGTTATTGAATTTATACCTTGTAACGCGCCTGTTTGAAGGGTCGGAATCAAAGGTGAGTCCGCCGCCCGTAGCAGATACGATACCTCCGAAGCCGCCGTTTCCTATATAGTTCATCCAAGGTGCGGGTGTTTTCGGATTGGTTATTACATATTCCTTTTGTGCATTGTCAAAATATCCGTATTTCATAGTTTTCTCCCAATTATTTACTGAGCTTTTCAAGCCAGTTTTTTATAAGCTGCTGCATTGCGCGGTCGGCGTCCTGCTTGTTAGCGTCGGTAACGCTTAAATTCCACCATGCCTCGTTATCGGTCAGGTTTTCCATATGTACAAGCTCGGGATAAAGCGCCATAATCGGCTGGGTTTCTCCCTCTCCGCCGTGACCGAAGAATTCCTTTAACACATCTTCTCCGAATACCGCGGGCGCTATTTCAATATCACAGTCATTTTTAACGGTCTTGCGGTCGGTCCACCAGCCGTAACCGTTATCCTCGTAGCTGCTGTAGGAATTTATCTGCTCAAGGGCGATTTCAAGATATCTCTTAATATTTCCGCCCTGATGATGAACCAAAACATAAATCTTTTTAAAGCCCATCTTTTTGTAGGCGGACAAAATCTCCGAGCAGTACTCGATAAATGTGCCTATTCTTATATCAACAGTTCCCTTTTCGGGACCCGATACCATATATCCGTTAGGACTCATAATAAACGGGGGCGCCACAACTATATCGGCGCGCTTTTCAAGCTCGCGCAGCAGACCCTCGACTATAAGCAGATCTGTGCCGAGCGGCAGCTGACTGCCGTGATATTCGATAGTGCCGGCGGAAATAAAAAGCGGAACATTACGGTTTATTGCCTCGGTTAAATCCTTGGGCGTCATATTTTGAAGATATGCCATTTTGCTTTTCCTCCGAATCTATCAGATAACTCCCTTTTGAAGCATAACATTCGCATAAAGCGCGCTTTCGGATGTAGCGATAATAGCATATGCGGTCTTTGCCTGATCGTAAAAAGCAAAGCGCTCTATATGGCCTATTGCCTTTTCGCCGCGCTCATCAGCCTCTGAAACGATTTTACCGTAGGTATCCCAAATCGGGGTTTCGACAGGATCCCCCGGCATAACCTCCATAAGATTTACGGGGTGCTCGACATATGTATCAAGCGGAAACACCTTGAGAATTGCCTCAAGCAGTTCTGCGGTTCCGTGTCCGTCCGCACGGATAACTATTGCATTTTTACCCATACTCTCGGCAGGGAAATTACCGTCGCCTATAACAAGGCGGTCGCTGTGGCCCATTTCACAAAGAACCTTTAAAAGCTCGGGGGATAAAATTTTCGGTATATTTTTTAACATTTTCAAAACTCCTCAATTGCAGTATTTATTATTTTGCCGTCCCGCCACTCAAAGCTTA
>JAEDML010000121.1 GCA_016303035.1 Clostridiaceae bacterium
CCTCATATACTTTATTACAAGGATTGAGGGTGATTTTTTGTTTTTTGAAATTTTAATGAAGCTTATTTCCGGTATATTCTACTTTGCGCTGCACGTCGCAGGAGCAGGCTCCTTTCCGCCGCCGCTCTCAGCGGCAAAGGAGGCAGAGCTTTTGGAAAAAAGCAGAAACGGCGACCTTGAAGCCAGAAACTGCCTTGTTGAACACAATCTAAGGCTTGTCGCACATATAGTAAAGAAATACTACACGGTAGGCGTAGATCAGGACGATATGATTTCCATTGGAACAATAGGACTTATAAAGGCGGTATCCACCTTTAACAACGACAAAGGTATACGCCTTGCAACCTACGCCGCAAGGTGCATTGAAAACGAAATTCTTATGTATTTCCGCAACCAAAAAAAGACCATGCAGGATGTATTCATAAGCGACCCTATTGATACCGACAAGGATGGAAACGCCCTTACCCTTATCGACGTGATTGCCGACAACAGCGACATTGCCGAGGAAATTGATACAAAAATAAAGCTTGAAAAGCTTAAAGTAATATTATCAGGCTGTCTCGACCCGCGCGAAAAAGCGATAATTGAAATGCGTTACGGCCTTGGAGGCAGGCCTGAGCTTACCCAGCACGATATTGCAAAAAGGCTCAATATTTCGCGCAGTTATGTTTCGCGTATAGAAAAATCGGCGCTTGAAAAGCTGAGAAGACAGTTTTAAGCTTAAAGAAAAGTTTTTTATAATTTGCCGTTGACGAAACCGCTCGAAAAATGTAAAATACTGTTGTTGACTTTTTATAGGACAGTGTTTTTATGAGCGAAAACAAAAATTGGTACAAAAAGGGTATTCGGGACGGCATACCGATAGGACTGGGATATTTTGCTGTGGCGTTTACCCTCGGCATTGCCGCAGCAGGTGCAGGCTTTACCGCCTTTCAGGCTACACTTACAAGCTTCTTAATAAATGCCTCGGCAGGCGAATTTGCGGGATTTACGCTTATCGCCGCAGGGGCAGGTTATTTGGAGGTTGCCGTAATGGAGCTTGTTGCAAACGCGCGGTATCTTTTAATGTCCTGCGCGCTTAGTCAGAAATTAAAGCCCGATACTCCGTTTATTCACCGAATACTTATAGGCTTTGATGTTACCGATGAGCTTTTCGGAATTGCCGTTTCGGTACCGGGAACACTTAATCCGTTTTACAATTACGGCGCTATGACTGTGGCAATTCCCGGCTGGGCGTGCGGAACCTGTCTCGGCGTCGTTATGGGAAATGTTTTGCCGACAAGCCTTGTAAGGGCTTTAAGCGTAGGGCTTTACGGCATGTTTATCGCAATAATAATTCCCCCTGCAAGTAAAAGCAAAATTATTGCTCTGATTATCACGGTATCTATGGCTTTAAGCTTTATATTTTCAAGAGTTTCGATTTTTTTCGCAATATCGCCGGGTATAAAGACTATTTTGCTTACCGTAGTTATCTCCCTTGCCGCGGCTGTATTCTTCCCTGTAAAGGAGGATGAAGCAGATGCGGCATAACCCGTATATTTACATATTTATAATGGCGGCGGTAACATTTCTTATACGCGTGCTTCCGCTTACGCTTATACGCAAAAGAATAACCAATAAAACGCTTAGATCCTTTCTTTACTATGTACCCTATGTAACGCTTGCGGTTATGACCTTCCCTGCCATAATCGACGCTACGGGTAGTATCTGGTCGGGCATTGCCGCGCTGGCAGTGGGAGTGGTGCTCGCCTTTTACGGGGTCGGACTTTTCGGGGTCGCGGTATGCTCCTGCGCGGTTGTATTTATAATTGAGCTGATAATTCTTTAATCAGATTATATAACAGCAAATCGGGATAATGCGGTTAACCGTATTATCCCGATTTGCTGTTTTAAATACTAACGGCGGTTTTAAGCGCTATTTCCATCATTTCGGTAAACGTGGACTCGCGTTCCT
Organism: Clostridiaceae bacterium; assembly: GCA_016303035.1. Classification (GTDB taxonomy): domain Bacteria; phylum Bacillota; class Clostridia; order Oscillospirales; family Acutalibacteraceae; genus UBA737. The sequence continues at coordinate 1,955 of JAEDML010000121.1, forward strand.
CAGCCGTAGTTTCTTCGCCCGTAATAAGATTATCCGACACAGTAAGAATAGTGAGCGCGTTTTTGCCCGACCTTGCCGCATTGGCGTAAAGCGCGGCGGTTTCCATTTCTACCGCCAAAACGCCCATTTTTGACCACGACTTAACAGGATTTTTGTATTCGGGCATTCCGCTGTTATCACCGTAAAAAACATCGCTTGAAACAATATTTCCTATATGAAACCGCACCGAAGACTGCTCGGCAATTTCAGCACAGCGCCTTAACAGATTAAAACCTGCTATCGGCGCAAAGCTTCCCGGCAGGGAAAAATGCTTTAAATAGTTTGAATCGGTACAGGCGCCCTGCGCTAATACTATATCCCTTACTTTTACATTTTCACTGTAAGAGCCGGCAGAGCCGATACGGATAATATTTTTAACACCGAAAATATTGAATAGCTCGTAGGAATAAATCGCCATGGACGGTATTCCCATACCGCTTGCCATAACGCTGACGCGCTTATTGTTGTAAAATCCGGTGTAACCCTGCACTCCTCGTACATCGTTTATAAGTACGGCGTTTTCAAGATAGTTTTCGGCAATAAATTTAGATCTTTTAGGGTCGCCGGGCATAAGCACGGTTTCGGCAAAATCCTCCGGCTTTGCCGCTATATGCGGCGTGGGATACTGTAACGGCATAAAAACCGCCTCCTTATTTCTTATATATACATTATAACCGTTCTGCGCCAAAAGGTAAAGATTGTATTAACCGAAAAAAGTTTGTCTCATATAATAAATCAGGGTGATATATATGAATTACGACGACAGAGAGCTATTGGCGCGGCTTATTCAATGCGAAGCCGGCGGCGAGGGCGAGGATGGTATGCGCGCTGTAGCTACGGTTGTAATGAACAGGGTGCGCGCTCCGAGCGGCGAATATCTGCGTACCGGCAACGGCGAGCTTCGCAACATAGTTTTTCAGCCAGGTCAGTTTGATTGCGCTACAACATCACTCCGCGGAGCCCACAATCCTCAGAACATATATAATATGTCGCCGGACCAAATTCATTACGACATAGCAGACTGGGCGCTGGCGGGCGGAATAATGCCGGGCGTTGACGAAAGCCTGTGGTTTTACAACCCCTATTCCTCCGACTGCCGCGAAATCTTTCCGGTAAACGGCAGCGGAGTTATTCACAACAGAATAAACCAGCACTGTTTTTATCGTCCCACCGAAAAATACCAAGAAACCTAAGGAGTGTCATTTATGCAAACAAACATACCTACGCCTATAATGGGTGAAAACGATCTTGATTCTTATCAGGATTATCTTAACAGCGACAGCTTTAACGGCACAGGACTAAACGGCAATAATCTTAACGGAAATATTACCGGCGGAAATATGAGTAACATCGGTAATATGCCGTCGCAAAATACCGTAAATCAGAACGCGGTCGGCAGAAATCCGTTTAATGCCAATAACGACAATATGTCTATGATTCCTTCAAACAACGCCTTTGTTCCCGAGACGCTGAGCAACACGGCGTTTTTGCCGGCTTATCTTACACAGCATGTAGGTAAGCTCATGAAAATAGAATTCCTGCTTGCTAACACTCTGGAATCCCGTATCGGCTGGCTTATGACGGTCGGCTCAAACTATCTTGTGCTGAAGCTTTACAACAGCAATACTACAATGGCATGCGATATCTTCTCTATAAGATTCGTAACCATAGTGCACGACAATGATTTAAGAAGACTTATGCTTAAATAG
>JAEDML010000122.1 GCA_016303035.1 Clostridiaceae bacterium
AGTTGATTTTTGACATGAAACCGAACACTTGTATTTTGGTAAAGGAAATATAAAGTAATCCGATATAATCATCAAAAGAAATGAAAGAAGTATTTATGTTAAATAACGATTCGGCTTTATTAAAAAGAAGCCGCTTAATGTATATATTTGAGGCGGCGTTGGAATATCTCATTTCAATTTTGGTTACCGGCTCTTTTTTGGCGACTGTTGCAAAGGAATTGGGAGTTTCCGACAGTCTTACGGGAATACTCTCCTCTGTAATTTCGCTAGGATGTCTTTTCCAGCTTTTATCGCTTTCCGTAAGAAAAGCAAAAGTAAAAAGGTTTGTTATAATTTTAAGTATTATAAATCAGGCTTTCTTTATGCTTCTCTATGTTATACCATTGACGGGAGCAAAAAAACAGATAAAAATTGTACTGTTCGTTGTATTGATATGCGCGGCGTACCTGATTTATAATTTCATACATCCCAAGAAAATCAACTGGCTGATGTCATTGGTCGACAACAGCAGCCGCGGAGCCTTTACCGCAAACAAAGAAATCGTTTCTCTTATATGCGGTATGATATTTTCCTTCCTGATGGGCGCGCTGATAGACCGCTTTGCGGAATCCGGGAAAATCAGGATGGCTTTTATCTTATCCGCCGCAGTGATTTTTATACTGATGCTGCTGCATACCGTTACTTTGTTTTTTACAGCGGAAAAGAAAACACCGAACATCGGGAAAGGAAATTTTCTGATAAGCGTAAAAGAGCTTCTTAAAAATAAAGGGGTTTTAAAAATAACCTGCATTTTTGTTTTTTACTATATTTCAAATTACGCCTCAGTGCCCTTTTACGGAACCTATCAGATCAATGAATTAGGTTTAAGTTTAAAAACCGTTTCGATACTGGTGATATTGGGAAATATATCGCGAATACTCGTTTCAAAGCTTTGGGGTAAATACGCCGACAGAAAATCCTTTGCAGCTATGACGGAAAAATGTTTTCTGTTTTTGGGACTTGCCCAGCTTTGCGCTCTTTTTGCAGTACCGTCAAACGGAATAATAATGTTTGCACTTTATTATTTTTTTTACGGGATAGCAATGGGCGGTATAAACAGCGCTCTTATCAATTTAATTTTTGATTATGTGGATTCTGAAAAAAGAAGTGATTCTCTGGCAATATCTCAAGCGTTGTCGGGCTTAGCCGGTTTTTTAACAACCGTTTGCCTAAGTCCGCTGATATTGCTTATACAAAAAAATAATAACCGTCTGTTGGGTATTCACATATATGCGCAGCAGATATGCACCGCAATAAGTCTTCTGTTCACGGTCATTTTAATAATATACGTAAGAAATGTAATAATAAAAAAATCAAAAAGCATTTAGCATCAATCACTTAAAATACATTATTTTTATATCGTTATACAATAGTCTGAGCAGTAATAATAAAAATTAACTGCTCAGATTTTCTATTACTGTTTATGATAGAATAAATTCGAATTCGTTTACAAAATATACTTTATTTTCTGTGGTAAATATAGTATTATATAAAAAACAATCGCACAATTTATAAAGGTAATTATATGAAAAGGACTAAACTTAAAGACAGAAAGCTGCCCGACTACACACGCGGCGAAGAAATTTTTAATATGGTATCGCATATTGCAGGCGGCGCGTTTGGTATTGTCGCACTTGTTACCTGTGTTATAAAAGCGTTTTTGAACCACGATCCATATCAGGTTGTCAGCGCGTTTATATACGGTTTTTCAATGATAATACTTTATACTATGTCAAGTGTTTATCACGGTCTTATTCCCGAAACCGCCAAAAAGGTAATGCAGGTAATAGACCACTGCACGATATTCATTCTTATAGCCGGCACGTATACTCCCGTTGCGCTTTGCTCTCTAAGGCGTTCAAACACCGCCTTCGGATGGACGGTATTCGGCATAGTATGGGGAGTTGCGGCGCTCGGTATTACGCTTAATGCAATAGACTTAAAAAAATACAGCCTGTTTTCCAACATATGCTATCTGCTGCTTGGATGGTGTATTGTCTTTAGCGGCAAGGCGGCGATAAACGCTATCGGACTTGAAGCCTTTTGGTGGCTGCTTGCAGGCGGAATCGCCTACACGGTAGGCGCCGTGCTTTACGGAATTGCAGGCCGAAGCGTTCACCGTTATATGCATTCTGTATTTCATATTTTTGTTGTAATAGGAAGTATACTGCATTATATTTGTATTATATTTTATATTTTAATAAAATAAAGGAGAGAGATTATGAGAGATTATTGTTTAGTTACCGATTCCTGCTGTGATTTAAGCCCCGAACTCGCAGAAAAGGCCGGCTTGACGGTTATTCCGATGTCCCTTAATTTGGAGGGTAAGGAATATCTTAATTATCTTGACGGCAGAGAAATTGCTACAAAGGATTTTTACGATAGGCTGCGTTCGGGAGCGCACGCCTCCACCTCCGCAATAAATATTGATGTTTTTATAAACACCTTTGAACCTATTTTAAAAGACGGAAAGGACGTGCTGTATCTCGGCTTTTCTTCGGGACTCAGCAGCACATATCATGTCAGCACAATGGCGGCGGAGGAGCTTGCCGAAAAATATCCCGAAAATAAAATATACTGCGTGGATACGCTCTGTGCTTCAATGGGAGAGGGTTTGCTTGTATACCTTTGTGCCATGGAAAAGCAAAAAGGCGCCTCTATTGAGCAGGTAAAGGAGTTTGCCGAAAACAATCGCGGCAATCTCTGCCACTGGTTTACGGTTGACGACCTTAATCATTTAAAACGCGGCGGAAGAATTTCGGCGGCTACGGCGCTTGTAGGCTCCATTTTGAACATAAAGCCCATTCTTCATGTTGACGATGAAGGACACCTTATAAATGTCGGAAAAGTAAGAGGAAGAAAGGCATCTGTCGCAGAGATTTTCAACCATATGAAAAACACAGCGATAAATCCCAAGGAGCAGACCGTATTTATCAGTCACGGAGACTGTGAAGATGACGCAAAGTCCCTTGCAGATATGGTTAAAAAGGAATATAAAATCAAGGAAGTATACATCAACAGCATAGGTCCGGTTATCGGCGCACATTCGGGACCCGGAACGCTTGCCCTATTCTTCCTCGGAACACAAAGATAAAAAGCAATCCCCGCCTACAGACGGGGATTGCTTTTTTAAGTTAAACCGCTTTATTTCCTTACCCTTACGGTAAACTGTTTTCCGCATTTAGGGCATATAGTGCTGTGCTTGCCGGGTCTTCTCGGAAGTCTCAGCACAGCCGAGCAGGCGGGGCACTTTTTATACACATGAAATTTGTCTGCTTTTCTTTGCTGATGCAGTTCGCTTTTTCGTCGCAGTTTATTTATTATTCCGTTTACACGGTCATTCTCCGCCCTGCGTGCAGGAATATTCCTTGAAAAGACGCGGAAGACGGCGTATATAATAATTGCATATACCAATATCTGCAAAATAAGCGAACGCACAAACATATTTATTACGGACAGCACGACCGAAACCGCAAACAGAATATAAAACAATCCGTCCGCACCGTATCGTCCGCTCATAAATTGCATTAGCCTGTATCTGAAGTTCATAATAATCACCATATCTTTC
>JAEDML010000123.1 GCA_016303035.1 Clostridiaceae bacterium
AGCACCTTTTGCACATTTCCGCCCGAAAGTCTTCTTACGGGGGTGGTAGCACCGGGGGTTACAACCTCAAGCTGTTTTATGATTTCCTCGGCAAGATTTTTCGGTGCCTTGCGCTGTAAAAATACCGAATGTCCCTTTGTATAGCTGCGAAGCATCATATTATCTATAATATCCATATTGCCGACAAGACCCATACCGAGCCTGTCCTCCGGAACGAAGGAAAGCCTTACGCCGAGCTCGCGTATCTGCATAGGTGTTTTATCGCGCAGATCCTCGCTGCCGCCTGTTTTGGGGTCGTTATAAACAATTTCGCCCGACTGTATGTGCTGAAGACCGGCGATAGCTTCAAGCAGCTCGCGCTGACCGCTTCCCGCAATACCGGCAATACCGAGAATCTCACCCGAAAAGGCGGTAAACGAAACATCGTCTATCAGCTTAATTCCCTCGCGGCTTAAGCAGTTTACATTTTTAACAACCAGACGCTCCTGCGGATTATCAGGCTCGCTTCTTTCAATATTAAGCGCGATTTTCTTGCCCACCATCATTTCGGTAAGCTGAGTTTCATTGGTTTCGGCGGTAGCAACCGTGCCGATATACTCGCCCTTGCGGAGTACCGCAACGCGGTCGGAAAGCGAAAGCACCTCGTGCAGCTTGTGGGTTATAATTATTATCGCCTTGCCGTCGTCCCTCATTCTGCGAAGCACGGCAAAGAGCTTCTGTGTTTCCTGGGGGGTAAGCACGGCGGTCGGCTCGTCAAGAATAAGAATATCGGCGCCGCGGTAGAGTACCTTTATTATTTCGACCGTCTGTTTTTCGGAAACCGACATTTCGTATATCTTTTTATTAAGGTCGATTTCAAAACCGTACTGCTCGCTTATCTCCTTAATCCTCTTTGTGGAGCGCTTTATGTTAAAGCCGCCCTCCTCCTTTAAGCCGAGAACTATATTTTGAGCGGCAGTGAAAACATCCACCAGCTTAAAGTGCTGATGTATCATACCTATTTTATACTCAAACGCGTCCTTGGGCGAGCGGATTACAACCTCGCTGCCGTCTACGAAAATTTCGCCCTCATCGGGGAAATATATGCCCGAAATCATATTCATAAGGGTGGTTTTTCCGCTTCCGTTTTCACCGAGAATGGATAATATTTCTCCCCGGTTTACCTTTAGCGATACATTTTTATTGGCAACCACGCTGCCGAAGGTCTTGGTTATATTTTTTAATTCGATAGCCGGAACTTTTTCCATAGCGGTCTCCATTCTGCCTTTTACTGCGGCGTATTAAACGGTTTTCAACTTTCAAAAAGCCGCTGCGCGCACAAATCCGCCCAGCTGTTTTTTCAGAATTAAAAACAATTTCAGGCGGGGCATAAAACTGCCCCGCCTTTTTAATTCTGTTTTATCAGAACTTTTCGTTAAGGGTGGTGATTCCGTCAATGCGGAGGTCGAAGTAAGGAGCGGAACGCTTCTCCGACTCGTGGAAGTAACCGTCGGCTACAACCTCGGTATCGGGTGTGTAATCAGCGTCGGTATCAACATCAGCCATATAGGAATCAACCGCAGCGCCGTTTACGGTGAAGGTTGCGGTGTCAAATACCTTAAGGCTTCCGTCTTCAAGCTTAGCCTTAGCTTCGTCAATAGCAGTCTGAGTTCCCTCAGCAGCTGCCTTTGTGTTTACATCGGTAAGAACAACCGAGCCGGTAGCAATGTCGCCGGTCCAGTCGGTGTCGATAGCCTTGCCGTCCTTAACGCAGCCGATGATGTACTCGAAGTAGGGAGTCCAGTCGATGCGTGAAGAAACGATGAAGGTGTTCGGGCAGGCTTCAACAGTGCTTCCGTTGTAGGAAACGTTGGGAACGCCGGCATTCTCACAAGCTGTGGGAGCGCCCATAGAGTCAGCATGCTGGCTTATGAGCTTGCAGCCGCGGCCGATAAGGGTTGTGGCGGCTTCCTTTTCGGAGGTCTCGTCATACCAGCTGCCTGTAAACTGAACTTCCATTGTAGCGGTCGGGCAAACAGATTTTGCACCGAGGAAGAAAGAGGTGTAACCCGAAATAACTTCGGCATAGGTGAAAGCGCCTACATAACCGATTTTAGCTTCATCGGCTGTGAACTTGCCTGCAGCAATCATTTCGTTGAGCTTCATACCTGCTGCGATACCTGCAAGGTAACGGCCTTCATAGATAGAAGCAAAAGCATTGTGGAAATTGTCAAGCTTTTCTGTGTGAGCGGTAGTTCCGGTTGCATGGCAGAACTGAACATCGGGGAATTCCTTTGCAGCCTTTACCATAAACTGCTCATGACCGAAAGAGTCGGCAAATACGATGTCGCATCCGCGGTCAACAAGGTCAGCGGCGGCTTCGTAGCACTCATTGGATTCGGGTATGTTGGTCTTTGCAACATACTCAACGCCTAACTTTTCGCAGGCGGCCTTTGCGCCGTTGATGAAGTTAAGGTCATAGGTGGAGTTTTCATCATGCAGGAAAATGAAGCCGACCTTCATTTTCTTCTCGCCGTCAGACGAGGTGTTTGCGCTTCCGCAGCCGGCTACCATGCCGAGTACGAAAACAACCGAAAGGATTAGGGAAATAAGCTTTTTCATTTTTGTTCCTCCTAAAATTTTTATGTAAAGTTTTTTACATACAACTTAAAATACAGCATGTCCTAACGGCGGAAAACTATTTGTCCGTCCTCCATACTGTCAATAATCGCAAGGGATTCAACCCTTACGCCGTCGGCCCTTAAAGAATCGCCGCCGTGCTGGAAGCCCTTTTCTATAGCCGCACAGGCTCCTACAACCTCGGCGCCTGCCTGGGTGACAATATCAATAAGACCGAAGATTGCCTTGCCGTTTGCAAGAAAGTCATCTATTATAAGAACCCTGTCGTCCCGCGAAAGATATTCCTTGGCGACAACCACATTGTAATCTACCCCGTGGGTGTAGGAATGAACCACCGTTTTATAGGTATCCCCCGAAATGTTGCCGGTACGGTTCTTTTTTGCGAAAACCATGGGAACATGCATTGCCGCCGCGGCCGCAACCGCTATCGGTATACCCGAGGTTTCGATTGTAAGAATTTTATTGACCCCGTCGTTTTTGAAAAGTCGGGCGATTTCAACGCCCATTTCCATAATAAAATCAACATCTATCTGATGATTTAAAAAGGAGCCGACCTTGAGTATGTTGCCGGGAAGAACAGTACCCTCGTTAAGGATTTTTTCTTCCAAAGCCTTCATATTAAAGTCACCTCCCGAAAAAACGAAAAAACAGACTTAAAAGCATAAGTCTGTTTGCCAATACTAAAAACCGTATCCCCAAAAGGAGATAAAGCAACCAATAGTCGCGACTTAAAAGCGGCGTCGCGGTAGAAACATTTGGGCCATTTATCCAAACCTATATTGGCAACCATATGAAATTTAATATATCTGTATGTTATCATAAACCCGAACGCTTGTCAACAAATTGCGACAACTTTTCTTAACTTTGTTCATATTAACAATTTGTTAAATTTTGAAATGGGCAAATTGTGAAATTCGCCCCCTAAAGAAAAAAGGAACGGCACACAGCCGTTCCCTACGAAATAAAAATTTATTTATCCAACATACA
>JAEDML010000124.1 GCA_016303035.1 Clostridiaceae bacterium
CCGACCCTTGCAAAGGTAAGAAACAAATCCAACAATATAGGCATTCTTATCCCCCGTTTTCAATACTTTTACAGTATATATTTATACCATATTTTCTTAAATATGTAAATAAGGGAGCGATATATTCGCTCCCTTATGTTTTCGATTTATAATTATTTCGGGTCAACCTCGTTTATTGTAAGATGAGTGCGTATATTTCTTGAAGGTTTACCGTCAGACGAGATAAATACCAATCTGAATTTAAGGTTGTCGTCGGTATTGTTTTCCGCCTCTATTACTATGCGGTTTACTCCGGCTTTAAGAGTTATTTTTTTACCGTTTACCGCTTTGCCGTTAACATAGAGGCATAGTCTTGCATTACTGTCAAGCGCGGCGGTAAGGGTCTCTTCCTCTCCCGTTTTATCGGCAAAGCAGGTAAGAAAATATTTTCTGCCCTTACTGTTCGGAACGGTGATATAACCGCTTTTTGCATCCTTTTCGACCTTGAGCATCCAGCCGTACAGTCCCTCGCCGAGGTTGTTAAGCGAGAACTGCGGGTCGGTATAGTATGCGCGGGCTTCCTCTTCATTCTGCCAGCTTTCAAGCGGAAGCGTCATAAAATAATCCACGGCATAATCGCTCTCGGTCTTTTTATAACTGAACAGTGTATTATCTATCTCTGCGCCGCAGTTATCAAGCAGATTGCGGTATGTGCGCATATCCTTTTCGTTTTCGGTATCACAGCAGAGCTGATTAAGAATTATTCTTCCCTTTCCGAGTTTTAATTCGGACATATAGGGCTTCGGTTCCTGCGGATTTTCACTGTTTAGGCAAACTATCGGAATACGGAACATCTCGCTTGAGTTGCTCTTTCCGAAGTAATCCTCCCACGGGGTGTTAGGACTGTCGGTAATAAGCGTCTTTCCGCCCTTAACTTCGGCGGTATTTTCGGCGCAAAGCGTGTTTGAAACCTGTCTCGGCGACATAGGAACCTTATCGTAACGGAACAGGTCAACCGGTGAAATACCGTCGGTTATATCGCTTAAATCCGCCTTTTTAAGGTGGCAGACAGGCGCGCTTTCCGCCGTAATCCTGCAGCCTAAAATCTCACTTAAGTTTTCAGCGGAGGTTTTGCCGAACGGCAGTGTTATTACCGTTCCGCCGTTTTCCGCAAACAGCTTTAATTCCTTAATATCCGAATCTTCGGCATCGGCAAGTAAGATTTCAAACTCATCGGAAAGCTCTGCGCCGAGTGTTTTAAGAAGTAATGTTGCTTTTTCACCTACAGCGCCGACCTTTTTATACGATGCCTTCGGCAAATTTCCGCAGTAGTCTAAAAGATTTTTAAGCAAAATACAGCTTTGCGGCACAAAATCAAAATGCTCTGTTATTTCAAGCTGACACATAACCGCCTCGCCGTTTTTACAGCGAACCGTCATAAGAGGAGACCATAAATCGCCGCCGTCGGCGTAATCGCCCATATCGCTTTCAAGAATAAAGCGGTAGGCGCCGTTTGTCGGCTTTTTAAAGTTTTGCATAATAACCGGCTCAGGCTCGCCCTCTACGGTATTAGGCTTCCAGAACATTAAATCCTTATCATCAAGTCCTTTAAGTATCGGATGATTTTTCATACCGCTGTGCGCGCTGATAAAGCTCTGTTTTTGCAGCTGCAAATCACCGAGCGCAAAATCGCTCTGCTCAAGTACTAAAAGTACTCCGCCGTTCTGCACAAATTCTTCAAGCCCCGAAATGTCGTCATCATTAAGATAAGAGCCGAGAACGAGAAGTTCAAAGCCGTCAAGCTTTTCGGTACTGCCCAGCCGCTCACAGTCTATAAGCGAGCTTACCTGATTATATGAGCGCTCATCGCCGTAAAACGCGGCTTTTCTTGAAACCGAAATTTTTTGAGTTTTAATTGAAGAAGGATATATATTATAGCCGAAGTTCTTTTCACATACAAGCTCTCCTTCATGGTATAGCTTTATGTTAAGGGTTAGCTTGGTCTCTTTTTCGGCCGATATATGCGGAAGCTCGGTTTCCCAAACTACGTGCTCGGCAGGCGACTGAACATATCCGTATTTTCCGCCTGCAATTTTCCCGTTATCGGTAAAATATGCGTATTCAATTACGCAGTCGTGCTGTTTTAAGGTGTCGTTATAAACATCGAAGCTTCTTGATACAGGTTTGCCGTCATAAAAATTAAAATCGTACTCACGGGGAATTACCGTGACCGGCAAAAAGCCTTCGCGCATTATTTCCGCCATGGGATTCGGTATGTTTTTAGGATATCCCTTTAAAAGTCCGTTGTTTATCGAAAGCGAATACTTAGGTATCTTTTTAAAGGGACCGTTTTCTAAATATACATCCTCGTTAGGCATAGAATAGGTGTAATAATATGCAAAATTGAAGGTTGAAATGCCCGATACGCCCTCACGCCTTGCCGATTCTATGAACAGTCTTTCCTTAACGGCAAACGCCTTTGCGGCGTTTACAAAATTATCGTAAGCGTGGAGTCCCGTGTATGCGCTTCCGTTTTGCGGACAGAGGTACCACATACCGCCGTGCTCGCCGATAGTAAGCGGCTTTTCGCGCCGCCACTGTGCAATCGTTCCGTCAATATTGTAGTGAAGACTTTCAAGCTGTGTGTTTTCATATGAAATAAGGCGGTTATCCCCGTCAAGCGATACCTCGCGCGTCGGGTCAAGCCTGTTCATGGTTTTTATCATTTCGGGGATATACAGCTTAAAGGTGTCGCGTCCGTCAACCCAGCGCATTTCGTTTTCAAGACTCCAAAATACGACCGACGGATGATTTTTGTCGCGCTTAATAAGACGGACAATATGTTCTTTGCAGTTTTCTATAAATTTATCGTTCGCCGCGTCCATACTTTTTCCTGAGCCGTAAATGGCGGTTTCGTCAACAATAAGTATTCCCTTTTCATCGGCGGCGTCAAGATAACACACAGGATGCGGCTCGGCATGAAGTCTTACGCTGTTAAGTCCGTTTTCAATACAGATATCGTACCAATTAAGCGCATACTCCTTGGTGTTTTGAATAACGCCCTGAAAATGCCAGGAGTCTCCGCGCAGGTTTATCGGAGTACCGTTAAGCATAAACTGCGGCCCCTCGTGCCAAAATTCCCTGAAGCCGAAGCGCTCGGTAAGCTCATCCTTTACGGTTCCGTCTTTTATAAGCGTAATTTTAATGTTGTAAAGATGAGGATTTTCTGTGTCCCACAATATGGGGTTATTCCACTCTCTTAAAGTACTGCCCTCTACACATTCAAAGCGCATTACGCTTATGTCCCCGTCGAATATCTCGGCGTAAATTTCACCGTCAAAGCTGCCAGAAAGCTCGGTTATAACCTCTAACTGCTTTTTGCGCACCGAGGTTCTTATAGTAACATCCGAAATATGAATTTCCGGCAGAATTTCAAGCGATATATCTCCCCAAATTCCTCTTGCAATATCGCCGTACCAAGAGCCTTTAAGTCCCGTAGTTTTCTCCGCTCCCGATGGGATTTTACAGCTTTCAAATGAAGTGCATACAATCTGCAATTCATTATCCTTACCGTTTATTATGCTGTCGGTTACATCAATA
>JAEDML010000125.1 GCA_016303035.1 Clostridiaceae bacterium
GTGTATTATCCCACTATGACATCGGTGCTTGCATGGGTTTCGGCGCGTTATACAATGCTTTTGTTCGGAAGCGAAGATGTAACCGGCGGTATGTGTATGACCCTTGCAGGGCTTTATCTCTGCGCAATTTTCGGTATAAATGCGCTTTCTCCGCGCCTTGCCGGCAGGGTTCAGGTTACGACTACCTTTATTAAGCTGGTACCTCTGATTCTTATGGCTATAGTCGGTACAATAATCGGAGTAGTGAACGGAAACACCGTAACGGCGTTTAATACATGGAGCGTAAAGGCTTCAGAGGGTACGCACTCCGCACTGTTTGCGGCGGTTGTTGCCACGGCTTTTGCGTACGAAGGCTGGATAATCGCAACCTCAATAAATGCCGAGCTAAAAAACGCAAAGCGTAACCTGCCTATTGCTTTGACTGTGGGAACTGTAATTATTATGGCGGTATATATTTTTTATTATATCGGGCTTGCCGGCGGTGCCGAAATCGGGCTGCTTTTGTCCGAAGGGTCTACAGCCGCGTTTAAAAATATTTTCGGACTTATAGGCGGAAATCTGCTTAACTCATTGGTTGTAATTTCCTGCCTCGGCACACTTAACGGGCTGATGCTCGGCTGCTGCCGAGGTATGTATTCACTTGCCGTACGCGGCAACGGACCTGCAAGCGGAACACTTTCGGAGGTTGACAAAAGAACCAATATGCCTGTAAACTCCGCTGTTGTTGCGCTGCTGCTCTGTGCAGGATGGCTGTTTTATTTTTACGGTGCCAACCTTACAAAGCCTATTTTCGGTCTGTTCAGTTTTGATTCGTCCGAGCTGCCTATTATAACTATCTATGCGTTTTACATTCCAATATTTTTTATGTACATTGCAAGGCACGGAAAAGAAAATATATTTAAAAATATAATAATGCCGGTGCTTTCAATACTGTCATCGTGCTTTATGATTTTTGCGGCAATTTACGCGCACGGCATACGTCCCTACTCAGCCGCCGCAAAGGAAGGCAGATTTGTCTTTCCGGTATTGTTTTACCTGATTGTATTCGCCGTAATAATGATATTGGGCGAATTATTGTATAAGTCCGGTAAACCTGAAATCGAAAAATAAAACAACGCCTCCGAACATTTCGGAGGCGTTGCAGGATTGTTTATCAGTCCTGATTCTTATCTTCAAAAATCTTGTTCTGATTATTCTGGTTGTTCTTATTCTGATTGTTGTTCTGATTATTCTTGTTCTGGTTGTTGTTCTGCTTGTTCTGGTTATTCTGATTGTTATTCATAAAAAATCACCCCGCTTTCTACACTTCATAGTGTTTGCAAAGCGGGGTAAAATTATACTACAAACAAAATAATTTTTGAGCGTCAAGGTAGGTTTGCTTTAAAACCTCTTCGGCGGTACAGCCGCGTATTTCAGCGATTTTTTCGGCAGTCAGCGCAATCATTCCCGAATGGCACAGCTTTCCGCGGTAGGGCTCAGGCGCTAAATAGGGGCAGTCGGTTTCTATCAGCATACGGTCAGGGGGCAGCATTTTTACAACCTCGGGCAATTTTTTTGAATTTTTAAAGGTTATAACACCGCCGACGCCTATATACATACCGATTTTAAGAATTTCTTCAGCCATTTGGGCGCTTCCGGAAAAGCAGTGTACAACGCCGCGCGGCTTATGCTTTTTCAGTATTTCAAGCGTGTCTGAGTGGGCTTCCCTGTCATGAACAATGACGGGTAGCTCCAGCTTTTTTGCAAGAATAATCTGCTGTTCAAAGAAATAAAGCTGTTCGCTGCGGTTTTCGCGGCAATAGTAGTAATCAAGCCCGATTTCGCCGATAGCCGCTACCTTTTTGTGCGCGGCGAGCTTTTCTATTTCCTCAACCGTAGTTTTGCTTTCAAGGTTTTCGGGGTGAATTCCCACAGCGCAGTATATATAATCGTATTTTTGAGCAAGGCTTATTGCGGCTTTGCTTGATTTAAGGTCGCAGCCGCATGTAATAACCCTGCCTACGCCGTGTTGAGGTAACGAGGAGAGAAGTTCATCCCTTACACCGTCGAATTTTGAATCGTCGTAATGCGAATGACTGTCAAAAATCAGCGGCTTTAAAGGCTTATAATTATCAAGAAATTCTGTCATCTTATCTTACTTCCGGCAGATATACCGTCAACAAAGATTACCTTAACATCGTCTTCGCCGCAGTCCGCCGCGAGAATCATGCCTTCGGATTCAACACCGCACAGCTTTGCAGGCTTAAGGTTTGCAACGACTATAACGCTTTTGCCGATAAGCTCTTCGGGCTTATACCATTTTGCAATTCCCGAAGCTACGGTGCGGTTTCTGCCGCTGCCGTCGTCAAGGGTAAGCTTTAAAAGCTTTTTTGCCTTCGGAATCGGCTCACAGTCTGTTATTTTTGCGGCTTTAAGCTCAATCTTTGCAAAATCTTCGATTGAAATCTGTTCAAGCGTGGTTACATTATCGGCTTCTGCCTTTGCAGCGGCATTTTCAGCCTCTATTTCCGCCAAGACCTTTTCGGTATCAAGCCGCGCAAACAGCGGCACAGCTTTACCCACCTTGTAATCCTTTACGGTGCCGAATTCGGCGGTTTTATTGTCACAGCCGAGCTGTGTAAAAATGCTGCCTGCGCTTTCGGGAATAATCGGCGTAAGCATTACCGCAAGTAACCGTATACATTCAAGCAGATTGTAAAGTACGGCGTTAAGTCTCCCATAAGACGCTTCGTCCTTTGCAAGCACCCAGGGTGCGGTTTCATCAATATACTTGTTGCAGCGCTTTGCAAGGTTCATAACGGTATCGCACGCTTCGGCATTGTGGTAGCTGTCCATAAGCTTAAAATATTTTTCAAGCGTTTCCTCCGCCAATGCCGTAAGCTCGCGGTCGCATTCTTCCTCAGCCGGCGAAAAATGCACGCTGCCGTTAAAATATTTTGAGGTCATTGCAATGCTTCGGTTTACAAGGTTACCGAGTGTATTTGCAAGGTCTGAATTAAACTTGCCTATAAAGCTTTCGTAGGTTATAGTGCCGTCCTGCGTGAAAGGAATTTCGGAAAGCAGGTAATATCTTACCGCGTCTGCTCCGAAACGGCGGGCCAAATCGTCGGCATAAATTACATTGCCCTTGGATTTAGACATCTTATCTTCGCCGACCAACACCCACGGATGACCCAGCACCTGCTTTGGCAGCGGCTCGCCGAGCGCCATAAGAATGATAGGCCAGTAGATGGTGTGAAAACGCACAATATCCTTGCCGATAACGTGTAAATCCGCCGGCCACAGCCTTTTATAACGCTTGCTGCTGCCGTCGGGATCGTAGCCTATACCCGTGATATAGTTTGAAAGCGCGTCAAGCCATACATATACTACATGACGGTCGTCAAAGCTTACGGGAATTCCCCACTTAAAGGAGGTTCTTGAAACGCACAAATCCGAAAGACCCGGCTTTAAAAAGTTGTTTATCATCTCATTTTTTCGGGATTCGGGTTTTATAAAGTCGGGATTTTGCTCATAGTATTCAAGCAACTTATCCTGATATTTGCTTAATTTAAGAAAATAGGCTTCCTCTTTCGC
>JAEDML010000126.1 GCA_016303035.1 Clostridiaceae bacterium
AGACGGTTTTGTGACCGGTCAGAAAATCACCCCGATTGAAAGGGTGGGATTATATGTTCCCGGCGGAACGGCGGCATATCCGTCAACCGTACTTATGGACAGTATTCCTGCGAAAATCGCAGGCTGTTCCGAAATCTGCATAACTACCCCGCCGTCGTCGGACGGAAAGGTTAATCCCGCAATACTTGCGGCGGCTAAAATTGCCGGAGTCGATCGAATTTTCAAAATCGGCGGCTCTCAGGCAATAGCGGCGCTTGCCTACGGTACCGAAACCGTGCCTAAGGTTGATAAAATCGTAGGTCCCGGCAACGCCTTTGTTGCAGAAGCCAAGCGTCAGGTTTTCGGACTTGTGTCGATAGATATGATAGCAGGTCCGAGCGAAATTTTGGTTATTGCCGACGGCAGGAGCAATCCGCGTTTTGTCGCGGCGGATCTGCTCTCTCAAGCAGAGCATGACAAAATGGCGTCCGCCGTGCTTGTAACCGACAGTGCGGATTTAGCCGAAAGGGTAAGCGCCGAGCTTGAAAGACAGATTCCTCTGCTGCCGAGAGCCGAAATAGCGCGCGCCTCGATTGACAGCAACGGCAAAATTATTGTTGCCGATAATCTTTACGATGTTATTGAGGTTGCAAACGAAATAGCGCCTGAGCATTTAGAGCTTTGTGTTGACAACCCGTTTGATTATCTCGATAAAATTAAAAACGCAGGCAGTATCTTTATGGGCAGGTGGTGCCCCGAAGCCTTGGGCGACTATTTTGCAGGGCCTAACCACACTCTGCCGACCTCTGGCACGGCGAGATTTTCAAGCCCGCTTTCGGTGGACGATTTCGTTAAAAAATCGCAGTATACCTACTACACCGAGGACGCGCTTAAAAGAGTTGCGGACAGCGTGGCTTTCTTTGCTGAAAAAGAGGGGCTTTCAGCCCACGCAAGAAGCGTTACTGTACGGGTGACGGGTGAAAAGAAATGAGCAGATTTTTAAGCGAAAAGCTATCGGCGCTTGAAGCGTATGTTCCGGGCGAACAGCCTAAGATTAAGCGCTATATAAAGCTTAACACAAACGAATCGCCTTATCCGCCTCCGAAGTGCGTTGCCGACGCGGTAGGAAGGCAGGAAATTGAGGATTTACGGCTTTACAGCGACCCCGAATGTACCGCCCTTAAAGCAAAGCTTGCAGATTTGTACGGAGTAAAAGAAAAAAATGTGTTTTTATCCAACGGCTCCGATGAAATTTTGAATTTTGCCTTTATGGCGTACGGAGAAAACGGAGCGGTATTCCCCGATATAACCTACGGATTTTATTCGGTTTTTGCCGATTTGTACGGCGTAAATGCCGAAATCGTACCTCTGAATGACGATTTTACGGTAGACATAAACGCTTTTTGCGGCAAAAACAGGCTTGTTGTTCTTGCCAACCCAAATGCTCCTACGGGTATTGCATTGGGACTTTCGGAAATTGAAAAAATAGTGTCGTCAAATCCTGACGGAGTTGTCATAATCGACGAGGCATATGTAGATTTCGGGGCCCAAAGCGCTTACAAGCTGACCGAAAAATACGATAATCTGCTTGTTGTAGAGACCTATTCAAAATCACGCAGTATGGCAGGCGCAAGGCTCGGTTTTGCCTTTGCGGATGAAGGTATAATCTCAGACCTTGAAAGAATCAAGTATTCAACAAATCCCTACAACATAAACAGAATAACCCAAATTGCAGGTACGGCGGCGCTTGTCAATCAGGAATATTTTAATGAAAACTGCCGCAAAATCGCAGAAACGCGTGAGTATGTCAAGGAAGAGCTTAGAAAAATGGGATTTAAAGTCACCGATTCTGTTGCTAACTTTCTGTTTGCCAAAAGCGATAAAATCAGCGGAAGCAAGCTTTATACCTCGCTTAAAGAGCGCGGAATTTTAATAAGGCATTTTGAAGCCGAAAGGATAAAGGACTATAACCGCATAACGGTAGGCAGCCGTGAAGAAATGGAAATCTTTTTAGACGCCGTGCGGGAAATTATTATAGGAGGCATAGTATGAGAACAGCCGAAATTAACAGAAAAACAAACGAAACCGATATTAAACTGACCCTCTGCCTTGACGGTACGGGCAAAGCTGAAATAAATACAGGCTGCGGTTTTCTTGACCATATGCTGACCCTTTTCGCCTGTCACGGCAGCTTTGACCTATGCGTTTCCTGCAAGGGAGATACATATGTAGATTATCACCACACGGTAGAGGACATAGGAATTGCCTTGGGAGACGCGTTTAAGTCCGCTCTCGGCGACATGTGCGGTATCACCCGTTACAGCAGCTTCATTCTTCCTATGGACGAGGCGCTTATTATGACGGCGGTGGATATTTCGGGACGCGCGCACCTATCCTACGGGCTGGAAATACCGTCCTATAAGGTCGGAGATTTTGATACCGAGCTTTGTGAGGAATTCTTTTTAGGGCTTGTACGCCACGCGGCGGTAACTCTCCATATAAAACAGCTTGCAGGTACAAACTCCCACCATATTATAGAGGGAGCGTTCAAATCAGCGGCGAGAAGCCTTTCGGCAGCGGTTAAAATTGACTGTGAGCGCAAAAATGAAATTCCGTCCACAAAGGGTGTGCTTTAAATGATTGCAATAATTGACTACGGAGTCGGAAATCTGTTTTCCCTCTCCTCCTCCCTAAAGGCGGTCGGCGCCGACGCGGTTATTACCGGGGACAGAGAGCTTATAAAAAAAGCGGACAGGCTTATACTTCCCGGAGTCGGAGCATTCGGCGACGCTATGGAAAAGCTCAAAGCCGACGGGCTTGACGCGCTTATTAAGGAAGAAACCGCAAACGGGAAGCCGCTTTTAGGCATTTGCCTTGGTATGCAGCTGCTGTTTGAAAAAAGCTATGAGTTCGGCAAACACAGCGGTCTCGGGCTTATTAAGGGCGAGGTTGTGCCCATGGCAGGCAGAATACCGCAAAGTCTTAAAATTCCGCATATAGGCTGGAACGCACTTGAATTAAAGGATAATTGTCCGATTTTCCGCGATATTGAAAACGGCGACTTCGTTTATTTTGTTCATTCTTTTTTTGCGGACGGGTGTGAAGAAAGTCTTACCGCATCTACAGAGTACGGTATTAAAATCACCGCGGCGGCGGCCAACGGAAATATTTTCGGCTGTCAATTCCACCCTGAAAAAAGCGGAAAAACAGGGCTTAAAATTCTGCGCGCCTTTTGCGGTTTGGAGGAAAAGCAATGAACATTTTTCCGGCAATAGATTTGTATGACGGCAAGGCAGTCCGCCTTTTTAAGGGCGATTACAGCAGGATGACCGTTTACAGCGATAATCCGCTCACAGTTGCAAGGGATTTTGAAGCTCAGGGCGCAAAATTTATCCATATCGTGGATTTAGAGGGCGCAAAAAACGGAGACACCCCGAACTTTGAAACGGTAAGCAAAATAGCGCAAAACACAGGACTTTTTACCGAAATCGGCGGCGGTATACGCTCGCTTGACACGGTAGAAAAATACCTAAATGCAGGTCTTGACCGTGTAATTTTAGGCACTGCGGCGGTAAAGGACGAGGACTTTTTGC
>JAEDML010000127.1 GCA_016303035.1 Clostridiaceae bacterium
CCGACGAGAACTATCTCTTGGTTTGCGAGTACGGTGACGGCGGCTCCGATGCGGATATTGTCGCATATAAAAAGCGGAACAATATATAAAAAGGTTTTATCTGCAACAGGTGTCTTGCAATAAAAATTTCAGGCAGGGGAAGAATTCTGCTTGACAATCAGGGGATTTATGTTATAATAGCCTCACGAAACATTAACGAAATCAGAGATTTCGATTGTTTCGGAGAACATTGTAACATAAACCAAACGCTTTGCGTTTACGGCTTCGCCGTTTCTGCGCTTTGCGCAACGGGTTATGTTATAATAACCTCACGAGATTTTGATAAAACCGCAGAAATGCGATTTTATATATGCGGATTAAGCCGAAAGTAGGATTTATCTGAAAGTAAGCTCCGTCTCGGTTGCCCTCGCCGTGTAAAAATTAGAGGGAAAATTAAATATGCGGGTATGGCGGAATAGGCAGTTTGCAGTCGAGCGCCGCCGGTGGCGGAGGAAGCGAGAACTGCAAAGGCGCCGCGGTCGAAATTTTGCGCCGCTCCAAGGTGCCAAAAATTTCGGTTACCGCAAGAGTCACGCGTAAGCGCGGCTGATACACGGCAACCCTCTTGCCGTGAAAAAAAAGAGGGGAAAATTAAATATGCGGGTATGGCGGAATAGGCAGACGCGCTAGATTCAGGTTCTAGTCGGGGTTCCTCGGTGCAGGTTCAACTCCTGTTACCCGCACCAACGCTCAAAGCCTTAAATTATGCGGCTTTGAGCGTTTTTATATTGTTCTTTTTATAGTGTTTTTGAATTTTTGAGGGGATAATCCGGCTGCCTTTTTAAATACGCGCGAAAAATAGAACGGGTCGGAGTATCCGCAAAGTCTTGATATTTCTTCTACCGAGTAAAACGGCATTTCCGTTAACAGCTTTCGTGCCTGATTTATGCGAAGCTCTGTCAGGTATTCCGTGGGCGTAGTACCGAAATCGTCTTTAAAGCACCGTCTTATATAATCCGTATTATAACCGAATTTTCTTGAAATGGTTTTCATATTTATGTCCGGATTGTCAATGTTTTCGGCAATATAGTCTCTTATACCGACCGAAAGATCGCGAAACTGCAATTGACCTGCCGAATCATAAAGCAGGCTGACAATTGTATGCAACATATTTTCAAGCGAGAGCGAATACCCTTCATGCCTTTTTAGATATAGCTTGTAAATGATTTTAATAAGTGTCGGTAAATCTTGTATTTCGGGGAAACCGGTAATTCGTTCCGTATTGAAATTTAACTGATCGACATGTATGTACGCGTCTGAAAAAGATTTGTCAGAGCAGACCGTATGTTTTATATTAGGCGGAATAACATAAGCGGAACCCTTGTGAAATTCGGAAATTTCGTTTTCGGCGCTTACTTTACAGCAGCCGCCTGTTACAACGACTATTTCCCAGCAGCTATGCGAATGTTCTCCAAAATAACATATTTCATCTGAAGTTATACCTGAAAACAAAAGCTTCATTTATATCACCGTATATATTTTAATACAAAAAGTCGTAAAAATCCATATTTTTATGTTTTTTGTCTATGTGAATTTTCAAACACGGATTTATAATAAAATTACCCTTAATATTTTTAATCGGGAGGTAATTTTATGAAAAAGCTTATAATGGACGGACCCAGAAAAAGTAGGATTATAGATGTAGATGTACCAAAGATTAACGATAATCAAATCTTGGTTAAGGTGAAATATACCGGAATGTGCCATTCCGAGTGGTATCCATGGACTGTTGCAGTGCCCGGTCAGGAATTCGGCCACGAAGCTATGGGCTATATTGCGGATGTAGGCAGAAATGTTAAAGGCTTTAAAATCGGTGACCGCGTAACCGGTCTCGGCGGCGGGGGATATAGAGAATACATAGTAATGGAACCCGAAAAGACAATGCTTGTGCCTGAAAATATCAAGGATGAGGATGCAATAGTAGAGCCGTTAGGCTGCCTTATGAGCGCCGGTACACGCATGATGCCTAAGCTCTTGGATGATGAAATAGCCGTTGTCGGAACAGGGTATATGGGACTTGGCATGATATCAATGTTCCGCGCAATGGGATACGGGAAAATCGTGGCTGTCGACCTGCGTGAGGAAGCACGGGAAAACGCCTTGAAATATGGTGCAGACGAAGCTTATCATCCTGATGAGTTAAAGTCTTATTACTACTTAAATTGGCAGAATTGGGATTCGCCCGACTTAAAACGCGACGGTCATAAGACCGATATTTTCCATATGGGATTTCAAAATGTTATGGAATTTGCAGGTACACCTGACGGACTTAACCTTGCGGCCGAGATGAACTGTGCTCACGGAAGATTGGGTATAGGCGGTTTCCACAACGAGGCTCTGCGTACGGTGGACTTCAAACTTTGGAATATGAAGGCGCTGGATATAGTAAACTGTCATGAAAGAAGAATAGACTTTGAAACCGAGCTTTGCCGCAGAGGTCTTGATTTGATTTCAAAGGGTATTTGGAAATTTACAGGAGCTACAAACAGCATTTATTCCTTAGAGGAATTTGACAAGGCTCAGGAGGATATGGAAAATCACACAAATAACTTTATAAAAGGCGCGGTGAAATGCGATGAATAAATCCGTACTTATAACCGGTACATCTAAGGGTTTAGGTCTGGCTCTTTGTAAGCTCTTTAAGGAAAAAGGATATACCGTATATGCAATTGACCTTAATTTAAGCGAAGAACTCAAAAATTTGTCGGATAAAAATTTAAAAACTGCTTGCTGTGATATTTCGGATTTCAACGCAGTGTCGGAAGCTATAAAGGGCTTTGAAATAAAAGCTCTCGATATTGTGGTAAATAACGCCGGAATTTGGCTTGATAAAAACAGAACAGAGCTGCTTGACGATAATTTTACCTTTGATACAATAATACCCCAGTTTAAAGTAAATGCAGTCGGCGTACTGAATATTGCAAAGGTAACTCTTCCCCTTTTACAAAGTGCAGGCGGAGTAATGATAAATCTTTCGTCGGAGGCGGGTTCCATAGAATATTCGCGGAGAACCGGCGAGTACGGCTACTGTATGTCAAAGGCGGCACAGAATATGGCAACCAAAATAATGTCCAACGCATACGGAAAAAGCGGTGTTAAATTTTATGCGCTTCATCCCGGCTGGATGGTAACAGATCAGGGCTTGGCAGGGGCAAGCGGAGATAACCGGCCAAAGCAGAACCCGTATGATACAGCGGATAAAATTATAGAGCTTGCGGAAAATCCGAAATTAGTCGGAATGTTTTACGATATAACAACAGGTGAAGAAATGAAATGGTAGTCTGTTAAAAGCATTGTGGAGCGAAAAGAATATCGGAAATCCCGACCGCTATATTAACAGTTTTCTGTAACTGATTATGATATGGCTACATAATATAGTAACAGTAAAGAGTAAAGGACGGATTTATATGCGTTATAACGGCAAAGACGAGAATTCACGCATAACGGATTACGGTCCACAACCGTTT
>JAEDML010000128.1 GCA_016303035.1 Clostridiaceae bacterium
CTTTGCGGTTTATAAGCGTCTTTCTCCCGTTTTAAAGCGGTTTAGTAAAAAATAACATATTGACAAACTGACGATATATGTTAAAATAGTTATCGTAAATATTAAATATTTCCTTATCAAGAGCGGCTGAGGGGACCGGCCCGACGAAGCCCGGCAACCTGATTAAAAGTCAAGGTGCCAATTCCGGCGGATTATCCGAAAGATGAGGTTTTAAAAAGCCGTTTCTTTCAGTAGAGGCGGCTTTAATTTTACGGGGAGGAAAAAAGATGTCAAAAATGTTATTCACATCCGAATCGGTAACCGAGGGACATCCCGATAAGGTATGCGACCAGATTTCGGATGCGATTTTGGACGCTATTATCGAACAGGATAAGGACGCCCGTGTTGCCTGCGAAAC
The DNA here is from genome assembly GCA_016303035.1 of Clostridiaceae bacterium. Classification (GTDB taxonomy): domain Bacteria; phylum Bacillota; class Clostridia; order Oscillospirales; family Acutalibacteraceae; genus UBA737. Next base: position 398 of record JAEDML010000128.1, read on the forward strand.
CTTTTGCACAACCGGCAGCGTAACGGTTATGGGGGAAATTACTACAAGCTGTTATGTCGATATTCCGCAGATAGTTCGCGACGTAGTTTGCGAAATAGGGTATGACGGTCCCTCTGCCGGATTTGACGGCAACACCTGCGCGGTTATGACCGCTATTGATAAGCAGTCTGCCGATATTGCAATGGGTGTTGACAACTCGGCGGAGTACAAGAAAGGGGATAACGACGCGTATAATCTTAACGGTGCCGGAGATCAGGGAATGATGTTCGGATATGCCTGCGACGATACGCCTGAGCTTATGCCTCTGCCTATTTCGCTTGCTCATAAAATGGCAAAAAAACTGACTGAGGTTCGCAAAAGCGGCGAGCTTTCCTATTTAAGACCCGACGGAAAAACGCAGGTTACTGTGGAGTATGATAACGGTATTGCCTGCCGTGTTGACGCCGTTGTGGTTTCAAGCCAGCACAGCGCCGAGGTTTCGCTTGAAAAGCTGCGTGCCGATATTCTTGAAAAGGTTATAAAGCCGGTTATTCCGTCAGGACTTCTTGACGATAATACAAAAATTTATATAAATCCCACAGGCCGTTTTGTAATAGGCGGTCCGCAGGGTGATACGGGACTTACCGGAAGAAAGATAATCGTCGATACCTACGGCGGTTTTGCGCGCCACGGCGGCGGTGCCTTTTCGGGCAAGGATCCCACAAAGGTTGACCGCAGCGCGGCATACGCGGCAAGATATGTTGCAAAGAATATTGTAGCGGCTTCGCTTGCAAAAAAATGCGAAATACAGCTTGCTTATGCAATAGGCGTTGCAAATCCCGTATCGGTTATGGTCGATACCTTCGGTACAGGCACGCTTGACGACGATATGATTGCCGAAGCGGTAAAGCAGGTCTTTGACCTTCGTCCCTCCGCAATTATTGACGGACTTGATTTACGCCGTCCGATTTACCGAAAGGTTGCGGCATACGGACATATGGGCAGGACGGATTTGGATTTGCCGTGGGAAAAGACCGATAAAGCCGACGAGCTTCGCAAAATTTTAGTTAACGGGTGAATTAAATGTTCAAAATCTTAGAAAAACGGAAATTAAACGATCAGGTAACGCTTATGACGCTTGACGCGCCGTTTATAGCGCGTAAGGTTCAGGCGGGGCAGTTCGTTATTATACGCATTGATGAATTCGGGGAAAGAATTCCCCTTACGGTTGCCGACTACGACCGAGACAGCGGAAGGCTAACCATAATTTTTCAGGCGGTCGGTTTTACGACAAAGCGGTTAGCTCTTATGAACGAGGGCGACAGCATTGCCGACTGTGTGGGTCCGTTAGGCTGTCCCACCGAATTCGGGGAGCCAAAAAGAGCGGTGGTAGTAGGCGGCGGCGTTGGCTGTGCTATCGCCTATCCGCAGGCAAAGGCTTTAAACAAAATGGGCGTAAAGACAGATGTTATAGCCGGCTTCAGAAATAAGGATATTGTAATCCTTGAAGATGAGATGCGCGCAGTCGCAAATAATTGCTATATCACTACCGATGATGGAAGCTACGGCGAAAAGGGCTTTGTTACCGATGTTTTAAAGCGGCTTATAGAGGCGGAAAAATTTGATTTGGTAATTGCCATAGGACCTATTCCTATGATGAAATTTGTATCAAAGGTTACAGAGCCTTACGGCATAAAAACCATTGTCAGCCTTAACCCGATTATGATTGACGGTACGGGAATGTGCGGCGGCTGCCGCGTAACCGTTGGCGGCGAAACCAAGTTCGCCTGTGTTGACGGCCCCGATTTTGACGGTCATCAGGTGGATTTTGACGGACTTATGCTCCGCAACGGTATCTACCGCGAGCAAGAAGCGCACGCATGTAGATTGGGGGATTTAAAAAATGGCTAATATGTCGCTTGAAAAGGTAAAAATGCCCGAGCAGGACCCGAATGTACGAAACAAAAATTTTGAGGAGGTTTCGCTCGGCTATACCGCTGAAATGGCAATGGAGGAGGCGACACGCTGTCTTAACTGCAAAAACCGTCCTTGCGTTTCGGGGTGCCCTGTAAATGTTCAGATACCCGATTTTATATCGCTGATAGCAAAGGGCGATTTTAAGGGCGCTTATGATAAGATATGCGAAACAAGCTCGCTTCCTGCCGTATGCGGCAGGGTTTGTCCTCAGGAATCTCAGTGCGAGGGTAAGTGTGTAAGAGGAATTAAGGGAGAAAGCGTGGCAATAGGCCGCCTTGAAAGGTTTGCCGCGGATTACGCAATGTCTAACTTTGAAAGAAAAGTGCCTGATATTGTAAAAAACGGCAAAAAGGTTGCCGTTATCGGTGCAGGCCCGTCGGGACTTACCTGCGCGGGCGATCTTGCAAAGCTCGGATACAGCGTTACGGTTTTTGAAGCCTTTCACACCGCAGGCGGCGTTTTGGTTTACGGTATACCGGAATTCCGTCTGCCTAAAAAAATCGTTGCCGAGGAAATCGAAGGCCTTAAAAAGATGGGCGTGGATATTATGACCGATATGGTAATCGGTAAGGTTATCTCGGTGGACGAAATAATCGATATGGGTTATGAGGCAGTATTTATCGGCTCCGGAGCAGGACTTCCGATGTTTATGGGAATTCCCGGTGAAGAGTATGTCGGCGTATATTCGGCTAATGAGTTTCTTACCAGAATTAACCTTATGAAGGCATATCTTGACGAATATGATACGCCGATTAAAAAGGCAAAATCGGTAGCGGTTGTAGGCGGCGGCAATGTTGCGATGGACGCCGCGCGCTCGGCAAAGAGATTAGGTGCAGAACATGTCTATATAATCTACCGCCGCGGCGAAGAGGAAATGCCTGCAAGAAAGGAAGAGGTACATCACGCCAAGGAAGAGGGTATCGAGTTTAAGCTGCTCTGCAATCCTACACGCATAACGGCGGACGAAAACGGCCGTGTCGTGGGTATTGAATGTATAAAAATGGAGCTCGGTGAGCCCGACGCTTCGGGCAGAAGAAGGCCTGTTGAGATTGCGGGATCCGAGTTTACGCTTGATGTCGATTCGGTAATTATGTCTATCGGTACATCACCGAATCCGCTTATCCGCTCTACAA
>JAEDML010000129.1 GCA_016303035.1 Clostridiaceae bacterium
TCATAAGCAGGCATATCACGCCGAACGCAATCGAGCCGGCTATGAGCATAACCCTTAATGCGTCGGAACCGAGTGACGCTGAAATTATCTGGAGCTTGCTGTCATCAACCGTGAGCGAGAAGGGAAGAGAGCCTGCATTTATTTTATCCGCAAGCGCTTTGGCTTCTTCGGAACCCGACATACCGTTGATGTATGCGGTACCGTCGGTAATTGCGCTTTCAACGGTGGGAGCCTGAATTTCGGTTTCATCCATCCAAATGGAGATTTTCTGACCGACAAGCTCTGATGTAGCAGAAGCAAACTTCGTTTTACCGGTATCGGTGAAATACAGATAAACGACATAGTTGCCGTCCTGATCAACACCGGCCTCGGCACGGTCGATATCCTCCGAACCGCTTAGGATAACATCTTCTTTATCCTCGTTTCGGCAGAAAGTGAGCAACGCGGTTTCGCCCAATTCCTGAACGGCCGCCTGCGCGTCAAAATCGCTTTCGTCTGCCGCCCACGGGAAACGGACTATAATCTGATGGTTGCTGTCATCTGTGTAAACCTCGTAATCCGTAATGTTACGGTTTACAAGACGGGTCTCAATAATTGCCTTTGCGGCATCCATATCATCATCGGTAATATCAACATCTTCCTTATCGGGAGAGAAGACTGCTTCAACACCGCCTCTGATATCAATACCCCAACGGATATCGTTGGCACCCTTAACATAAACTTTTCTGGTATCGCCGTAGTAATCCTCAATTCCGAAAAATGCGGTGTATGTAAGCGCAAGAATCAAAATGAGAACCACAAAAAATACCGGCTTGCCTGTTCTTTTGGACTTCATTGGCAAATCCTCCGATTTTATTGTTGATTATAATTATACATAGAATTTCTTATAAAGTCAATGCCTGTGTTGGCAATAGTGTTACAGACTATTTTTGCTTTCTGTCTGCAATTATCTTTTCAAGTGCCGCATATTTAACGGCACAGCAAAGCACTGACGACGCTTTTTTGATTTCCTCTACCGATGGGTAGGAGGGCGCTATGCGGATGTTTGAGTCATCGGGGTCCATGCCGTAAGGGAATGGAGCGCCGGCAGGCGTGAGTATCATACCTGCGTTAGCGCAGAGCTGAACTACTCTCTTCGCACAGCCGTTCATAACCCAAAGGCTTATAAAGTATCCGCCGCGCGGATTCGTCCAACGGGCAATCCCCGTGCCCGAAAGCTCGTTTTGCAGTTCGGACAGAACACATTCGAATTTAGGGCGGAGAATGTCGGCGTGCTTTTTCATATGTCGGCGCACGTCATCTGCCGTCTTAAACATGCGGGCATGGCGAAGCTGATTAAGCTTATCGGGTCCTATCGTCTGATATTTCATTCTTCCTTTAAGCATGGCTACGTTGTTGGGGCTTGCAGCCTCCGCTGCGACGCCGGCTCCCGGGAAGGTTATTTTTGAAGTGGATGTAAATATGATAGGAAGGTCGGGGTTGCCCAGCCTTACACATTCGTCGTAAAGATTTAAAAGACTGTCTCCGCTGTCGTAAAGGTCGTGTACGGCATACGCATTGTCCCAGAAAATCCTGAAATCTCCTGCAGCAGGCTTTAATGCCGCCATTCTTTTTACAACGGTATCACTGTAGGTAATACCCTCGGGGTTTGAGTATTTAGGAACGCACCATATTCCCTTTACCGAAGGGTCCTTAACGAGATTTTCAACCTCGTCCATGTCGGGACCTTCGTCGGTCATTGCGACCGGAATAAGCTTAAATCCGAAATATTCGGTTATTGCAAAATGACGGTCGTACCCGGGAACAGGACAGAGAAATTTAATTTCACCCTGCTTCATCCAGGGCTCTCCGCCCATACCGTGGGTCATGGCCTGAGCGATGGTATCAAACATCATATTAAGCGAAGAGTTGCCGCCTACAATTATCTGTTCGGGCGAAATTCCGAGTATTTCGCCGAAAAGGTTTTTAAGCTCTGCAAGTCCGTCAAGTCCGCCGTAGTTACGGCAGTCAATGCCGCTGATATTTTTAAAGCCGGTATCGTTGCCTACAAGGTCGAACATTTCTCCGCTTAAATCCATATTGTCAAAGCCGGGCTTGCCCCTCGACATATCAAGCGAAAGATGCAGTGAGCGCATATGCTCATATTCCGATTTAACGGTTTTAAAAAGCCGAGAAAGCTCGTCATCGGACATTTCTAAATAATCAGACATTTATATCACCAAACTTAAAAAATTTACCTATATAATATAATACATTTATAAGTGATTTTCAAGTATTATTAAATTTTAAACGGTAAAATCATTTTTTTGCAAAAAATGCTTTAATTATGGCAAAAATATGTTATACTAACAGAAAAGAGAGGAAGTAGTGTCATGTCAGTTATTAAAATTAACAAGGATAATTTCAGCGAGGTAAAGAAAAGCGAAAAAAAGGTTCTGCTTGATTTTTACGCCGAATGGTGCGGACCGTGCCGTATGGTATCTCCCTTGGTGGATGAAATCGCCGAGGAAAATCCGCAGTATTTTGTAGGTAAAATCAATGTTGATGAGGAGCCTGAGCTGGCGGCGGAATTCGGTGTAACAAGTATTCCGATGCTTGTAGTATTGCAAAACGGTAAAATTACCGAGCAGTCGGTCGGCGCCCGACCGAAAGCGCAGATTCTCGCTATGCTGGAAAAATAATAATATATTGTAATGGAATCTTATATGCAGCATATTTATGATGTAATAATTATCGGCGGCGGACCGGCAGGATATACCGCCGCTATTTACGCCGCAAGAGCCGGTTTTGATACGCTCGTAGCTGAAAGAATGTCGGCAGGCGGTCAGATGGCGCTGACCGATACCATAGACAATTATCCCGGATTTGAAGACGGGGTTGACGGATTTACTCTCGGTATGAAAATGCAGCAGGGTGCAGAGCGGTTCGGTGCAAAAACCGAATACACAGAGGTGTTATCGGTTGATTTTTCTAAGCCGATTAAGGAAATCAATACCTCGGGCGGCACGCTTTTCGGCAAAACCGTTATAATATCAACGGGCGCAAATCCGCGCGAATTAGGGCTTAGCAACGAAAAAGAGCTTGCAGGACGGGGAGTTCATTACTGCGCTCACTGTGACGGCAGATTTTACAAGGATAAGACCGTTGCTGTTGTAGGCGGCGGCAACACCGCGGCACAGGACGCACTTTACCTGTCCCGTATTGCGAAAAAGGTTTATTTAATACACCGAAGGGAAAAGCTCAGAGCGACCGAAATTTACCGCGCACAGCTTGCGAAGACAGACAATATTGAATTTCTCTTAAACAGCACCGTATCCGCATTTCTTACGGACGGGAAGCTCTCAGGCGTTAAGATTAAAGATGTAAACACCGAAAAAGAAGCCGAGATAGGTGCCGACGGCATCTTTATAAGCATAGGCAGAAAACCGGCAACTGAATTTTTGCAGGGCGTTTTGGAGCTTGACGGCGGCGGATATATTGTTG